>JACQUC010000032.1 GCA_016210495.1 Chloroflexota bacterium | reverse complement strand
GGCGACACGCAGATCACCGAGATCAGTTGCCACGCGCGGGGGGCCTACTTTCTATTTCCAAATAGCCGCACGGTGATCGACATCGGCGGCCAGGACGCCAAGGGCATCAAGCTGGGAGACGGTGGCGAGGTCAAAGACTTCGTCATGAACGACAAGTGCGCCGCCGGGACCGGACGGTTCCTGGCCAACGCCGCCGAAGTCCTTGACCTGTCGCTCGATGACATAGGCGAGATATCTCTGAAGGCGACAAATCCGGTGCGCGTTAGCACCGTCTGCACCGTCTTCGTCGAGTCGGATGTGATGGCCTACCTGGCGCAAGGTAAGAAGGTCGAGGACATTCTGGCCGGGCTGCACAGCGCCATTGCCTCGCGGGTCGTCTCGCTCGTCCGCCGCGTCGGCATCGAGGACGAAGTGACGTTCACGGGCGGCGTGTCACGGAACATAGGGATGGTGCGGGCGCTGGCCGAGAAGTTGGGAACCAATGTGAACGTTAGTGGTGAGTCGCACTACATGGGCGCCATCGGGGCCGCGCTGTTCGCTCTCGACAGGGCAGTGAGGTTGGCGGCTTAAGAGAGAGGTGATCAAGTGTTTTACGTGGCGGGCATCGACGTCGGCTCGAGGATCGTGAAGGCGGTTATTATGGACGAGCGGCGGCATATTCTCGGAAAGGCGAAGGTCAAGACGAAGCCCAATTTCCCGAAGATCGCCAGAGAGGCGATGGACCTGGCGCTCGCGGACGCGGGCCTTCGAGAGAGTCAGGTTAGATATGTCGCAACGACTGGGTTCGGCAGATACAACGTTCCCTTCCGGGACGTTCAGATAACGGATATTACGTGCGCGGCGCGGGCGGCGGCCTTTCTGTTTCCCAAGACGAGCTGCGTGCTGGACATAGGCTTCCAGAGCACGCGAGCTATCAGGCTCAGGGATGTTGGCAAGGTCAAGGAGTTTCGCACCAACGACAAGTGCGCGGCTGGAGCAGGAGGGTTTCTGGAGCGAGCGGCGAAGTATCTCGAGGTCGGACTCGAGGAGTTTGGGGAAATATCGCTACGATCCACCCAGCCGCAGACCATCAGCAGCGTATGCGCCGTGCTGGCTGAAACAGAGATCATCAATCACGTTTCCGCCGGGCAGACGCTCGAGAACATTGCCGGTGGCATCCATCGATCGTTGGCCACTCGCGCGCTGGCGCTGCTGAAGCGCGTGGGCCTGGAAGAAGAGGTGACCTTTGTGGGCGGCGTGGCCAATCAGGCCGGCATGATCAAGGCGCTGGAGGAAACGATTGGGATGAAAGTCAACGTCAGCGACCTGCCCGACTTCGTGGGCGCTACCGGCGCCTCGCTCCTGGCCCTGCAGCGGCTGGAAAAGATGGCGGCGTGATGGACGATCAATTCGACAGATTCCACGGCACCCACAAGTACATCGTCTCCGACGACCTGCGCAACAGCGTGAACGTGGCCGTAGCGCTGGGGAGGCCTCTACTGGTGAAGGGCGAGCCGGGGACGGGCAAGACGCTCCTCGCCCACAACATCGCGCTCGGCCTGGACAAGCAGCTTATCATTTGGAACGTGAAGTCCACGAGCAAGGCTCGCGACGGGCTGTACGTGTACGACACGGTGCAAAGGCTCAACGACAGCCGCTTCGGCGACAAGGACGTATCGGACATTCGGCAGTACATCAAGCTGGGGCCGCTTGGCAAGGCTTTCACCTCGACAGAGCAAGTGGTGCTCCTCATCGACGAGATAGACAAGGCGGATTTGGAGTTTCCCAACGACCTGCTCAACGAGCTGGACGAGATGGCTTTCGACGTCATCGAGACCGACGAGCACCTCAAGGCCCGGCATCGCCCCATCGTGGTGATCACCAGCAATTCGGAAAAGGAGCTGCCCGACGCCTTCTTGAGACGCTGTATCTTCCACTACATCGCCTTTCCCGACCGCCAGATGATGGAGCGGATCGTCGCCGTGCACTTTCCGACCATTCAGAGCGATCTCGTTCAGGCGGCCCTAGCGAAGTTCTACGCCTTGCGGCAGCAAGAGGACTTCCGCAAGAAGCCGTCGACCAGCGAGTTGTTGGACTGGCTTCAGGCCCTGATCGTCGGGGGTATAGACCATCACGCCATCGAGCGCGAGCTGCCCTTTATCGGCGCTCTGATCAAGAAAGAGCAGGACCTGGACGTGTTCCTGGGCAAGCGCAGCCCGGTTCCCGGCGCGAGGCAGAGGTATTATTAACCACGGAAAGCACGGAGGACACGGAAAGATTATGGGGCCGGGCGCACTCGATAAGGGGCTTCCGTGTGTTCCGTGTTTTCCGTGGTTAGCGCGTCTAGACTCTACCAGGAAAACAGGGAAATATGTTCACCGACTTTTTCTACACCCTCAAGAAACACAAGGTTCCCGTCTCCATTAATGAGTGGATGACTTTCATCGAGGCCCTGTCGAAGGGCTACGCCTTCTCCAGTCTGACCAACTTCTACTACCTGGCGCGCGCGGTGCTGGTGAAGAGCGAAACTCACTTCGACCAGTTCGATGTTGCCTTCAAAGAGTTCTTTCACGGCATCGAGACCCCGGCCGACATCGCGGAGAGCGTCTTGGAATGGCTGAGCGACCCCGTACAACGGCTGGAGCTCCCCGCCGAGGAGCTGGCTCAGCTCGAAAAGATGAACCTCGAGGAGCTCCTGCGAACGCTGGAGCAGCGGTTGCGGGAGCAGCGCGAGCGACACGACGGTGGGAGCAAGTGGATCGGCACCGGTGGCACCTCGCCCTTCGGCCACTCGGGCCAGCATCCTGGGGGCATAAGGATCGGCGGCAGCTCGGGTGGGCGTTCGGCGGTGCAGGTGGCCGCCGAAAGGCATTTTCGAAACTACCGCAGCGACGTGGTGCTGGATGTCCGACAGGTGCAGTTGGCTTTGAAGGAGCTGCGGCTGCTTTCGCGCATCGGGCCACAGGAAGAGCTGAACCTGCGCGACACCATCGACGCCACGTGCAAAAACGCGGGGGAGCTGGAATTTGTCTGGGAAGCGGAGCGCCGCAACAACGTGAAGCTTCTCTTGCTTATGGACACGGGCGGCTCGATGGACCCGTTCGCTCTGCTCTGCAGCCAGCTCTTTACGGCGGCGAACTCGTCGACTCATTTCAAGGACTTCAAGTACTTCTACTTTCACAACTGCATCTACGATAGCCTGTACATCAACATCGAGCAACGCGAGAAACTAGAGACAGCGCACGTCCTCAAGCTGCTGGAGCCGGACTACAAGGTAATATTGGTAGGCGACGCGATGATGGCTCTCAGTGAGCTGTGCGAGGTGCACGGCGCCATCGACTACCGCGAGCTAAACGAAACGCCGGGCATCATCTGGCTGAAGCGGATCGCGGATCACTTCTCGCACGGCGTCTGGCTGAACCCCCACGGCACGTACTACTGGCACCACCCCAGCGTCATCACCATCGGCCGCATGTTTCCGATGTTCGAGCTCACCTTAGACGGCCTTAACCAGGCCATCAAGAGACTAACCGTCGCGGCATAGCATTGTATTCACACAAAGGCACAGAGATCACAAAGCGATTAGCCACCCGTTCCGAAGGTCCTTTGTGAACTTTGTGCCTTTGTGGTGAATCACGGATACCGGCGTAAGCTTTCCTTGCGCAATTGCTCATTTTGCTGCTACAATTGCTTGGCATCGTACTTGGCAGCTTCCGGGAGCACGATATTGATCGACGAAGATAGGATTCAGGCAGCATTAAGGAATATTCTCGAGGCCATCGGCGAGGACCCCAACCGAGAGGGCGTGGTGGGGACGCCGAGGCGTGTGGCCGAGATGTACGCCGACCTGTTCGCGGGAATGGACCAGGACCCTCTGGAAGTCCTAAGCGTAGGCTTCGAAGAGGGCCACGACGAGATGGTGATCCTCAAAGACATACCCTTTTACTCGATGTGCGAGCATCATCTCCTACCGTTCTTTGGCTTCGCACACATCGGCTACATCCCCAACGGTCGGGTCGTGGGCATAAGCAAGTTGGCACGCGTGGTGGAGATTTTCGCGCGCCGGCCGCAGGTTCAGGAGCGCCTCACCGCGCAGATTGCCGACAGCATCATCGAGGGCCTCGGCCCGCGCGGCGTTGGCGTCGTTATCGAGGCGGAGCATATGTGCATGATCATGCGCGGCGTCGAGAAGCAGGGCAGCAAGGTAGTGACCTCGGCCAATCGGGGAACCTTCCGCAAGAACGCCATCACCAGAAACGAGTTCCTCAACCTCGTGGGCCGGCGCGAGGCGCTGTGGTGACATCGGCCTTCCCTCGGGCGAGCCACGACCTCCCAGCCACGACCGCTTGTGGTAATGCCACCTTACGCTGGGGCGAGCGAACCTACATTATGGGCATCGTGAATCTTTCGCCCGACTCTTTCACAGGCGACGGCCTGCCAGATGCGGAGGCGGCGCTGGCGAGGGCGCGCCAGTTGGTAGAGGATGGTGCCGATATCGTCGACGTCGGCGGCGAATCCACGCGGCCCGGCGCGGTGCCAGTGGACGCCGAGACGGAGCTGCGGCGGTTGATGCCGGCAGTTCGGCTCCTTGTTCGAGAGCTCGGCGTGCCGGTTTCCATCGACACCTACAAGGCGGCGGTCGCCTACGAGGCACTGGAAGCCGGCGTGGCCATGGTCAACGACGTCTGGGGATTTCGCGCCGACCCCGACCTGACCGGAGTCGTCGCGCAGAGTGGCGTCCCGGTCGTACTTATGCACAACCAGCGGGACGCCCGGTACCGGAATCTGGTAAGCGAGGTGATGGCTAGCCTGAGGGGGAGCATCGAGATCGCCCTGGCGGCTGGCGTCAAACCCTCGAACATCGTCGTCGACCCCGGCATCGGGTTTGGCAAGACCCAGGAACAGAATCTTGAAATGCTGGGCAGGCTCGACGAGTTGAAGGCGCTTGGACAGCCGATTTTGCTGGGGACTTCGCGGAAGTTTGGCATCGGGCGAAGTCTGAATCTGCCGCCGGAGCAACGGCTCCAGTTCACGGCGACGACACTTGCGCTGGGCATCGCCAAAGGCGCGGACATCGTCCGCGTCCACGACGTCCGTGAAATGGCTCGGGTGGTTCGTTTCGCCGATGCCATCGTGAGGCGGATATGGCGACCGTCTACATAGGCCTGGGCTCGAACCAGGGCCGCCGGGAGCTAAGTCTGCGGCGTGCCGTGGAACGCCTCGCACGCGCCGGCAGGATAGTCTGCGTCTCTTCCATCTACGAGACCGAGCCCCAGGGCTACGCCAACCAGCGGTGGTTCCTCAACGCCGCCTGCCAACTGGAGACGACGCTCAAGCCCAGTGACTTGCTGGCCTGCACCAAGGAGATCGAGCGCGAGCTAGGCCGCCAGGAGACCTTTCGCAACGGCCCCCGCACCGTCGACGTAGACATCCTGCTCTACGACGACCTCATCCTGGAACAGCCCGAGCTCCAGATTCCCCACCTGCGCCTGGCCGAGCGAGCGTTCGTCCTGGTGCCATTGGCGGAGATAGCGCCGGATGTAGTTCATCCTGTGCACAAAGTCAGCACATCCGAGCTCGAAACAAAGGCGAGAGGCAAGGGGCAAGTGTGGCTGTGGAAGGTCACGCCGCGTAACCACGGAAAGCACGGAATACACGGAAACGCCTGAGCCCAATGAGGAATTATGGAGAGCATTCGTGTCCTTCGTGGACGGCGTTTCCACTAAGGGCACGAAGAGGCACAAAGGGGAAAAGTAGAGTGAGGGCCAAGTTCCCGCTGGAGGAAACCAATGTACGAGGTTGAAATCACGCAGCATTTCGACGCTGCGCACTGCTTGCGCGGCTACCAGGGCCGGTGCGAGAATCTGCACGGCCACCGATGGCAGGTGGCCGTCGGCTTGGAGACCGATAAGCTGGACGATCTGGGCTTGGCTTTCGACTTTACCAGCCTCAAGGCAATCCTCAAGGACGTGATCGGCCAGTACGATCACACGAACCTCAACGATCTTCCGCCCTTCACGACGATAAACCCCACGGCCGAGAACATCGCCCGCGTCATTTATGAGCAGTGCGAGGCGCAGTTGCACGAAAAGCAAGCGACTCTTCGCTATGTCAAAGTATGGGAGTCCCCCGACGCGCGTGCCATCTACAGGCGATAGAGGGCAGGCTACCATCAAGGCGAGCAAGACGCAGGGCTTCTACGAATCCCGCAAGTGCGCCTCATGTTAGCGGCGCTCGCCCGCTGTAGTCAACGCAAAGGCCACATCGCGAGGTATGGCGTGGCTCTAGGTTCCGGCCTCGTACCCCACGGGATCCACCAGCCCCGCCTCCGCAAACCCCTTCAACCGCAGAATGCAGCTATCGCATCGCCCGCACGCTTTCTCGCCGCCGAAGTAGCACGACCAGGTCAGATGGTACGGTACGCCCAGCCGCGTGCCCAGCCGAATAATACCCGCCTTGTCCAAGCCGATCAGCGGCGCCTTGAGCTCGATCTTTCCGCCTTCCACCGTCTTTTTGGTGGCCAGGTCGATCAGCTCCTGAAACTTGTGAATGTACTCCGGTCGGCAATCGGGATAGCCACTATAGTCGATGGCGTTCACGCCGACGAAGATGGCGTCGGCGTCGATCGCCTCAGCGTAGGCCAGCCCGTAGGCGATGAAGACGGTGTTCCGGGCCGGGACGTACGTGACCGGTATTCCCCCTTCCATATCGGCCGGGCTGCGATCCGTAGGAACTTCGATCTGATCCGTTAGTGCCGAGCCGCCCCACAGGCTCAGCGACAGGGGCACGGAGTGCCATTCCACGCACCCATAGAACTTCGCGACCGCCTCCGCGGCCTGCAGCTCCCGAATGTGCCGCTGCCCGTACTCGAAAGAGAGGCCGTAAAGATCGTATCCCTCGTCCTTCGCCACTGCCAACGTCGTCGCCGAATCGAGCCCTCCCGACAGCAACACCACCGCCTTCACCTGCGCTACACTCCCCTCTGGTTGCCGAACAGCGTGACGTGGAACCGTGGCAACAGGCGGTAACCGCGCTCTTTGCAGTGCTCGACGAGCTCGCGCGCCTTGGCCACGATGGTTGCTTCGTCGACGCCTTGCGGCATAAGGATGACGTTTTCGGCGGGTATTCCGCAGGTTCGTACCATCATCTCGACTTCGGCAAGATCGTCGGCCGAGTCCACCACAAACTTGAAGCTCGCGTCTTTCCTGGCCAGCGTGCCGAGGATGTGTGGCTTAAAGCGGACATTGAGCGTGTGCCTGGACGAAGCGAGCTTGGGACTGACGTTGAGCTGAGCTCTGGCCACGATCGCCTGGCTCGGCAGAACCGTGCCATTGGTTTCGATCTCGACCTTCCAATCGGGCAGTCGCGCCAGCAGCGCCGCGATGTCCTCATCCTGGAGCAAGGGCTCGCCCCCTGTGATGACGAGGCGCTGGCACGGGCAGGCGCGAACTCTCTCCAGAATCTCATCGCACGAGAGCTCCTGCCCCTCGTCCCACGTGTACTTGCTGTCGCACCACAGGCAACGAAGGTTGCACCCCGCCAGGCGCAAGAAAACGGCCGGATGGCCGATGTTGACCCCCTCGCCCTGAAGCGAAAAAAAGATTTCCGATACTCTCATCTCAGCCCAGGATGTTGACCAGAATGAACCTGAAATTGGCCTCGACCTCACGCTTGCCCTTGATGATGCCTGGATGCCCGTAGGGGTGGCCCGTCAAGAGATATTCCACATCCAGCTTAGACAGCCTGGTGATGCTGTCCTTCAGCGTCAGGAGATCGCCGCCGTAAGTATCGTATCGGCCGAAGCTGCGATAGAAGACGACGTCGCCGGCGATCAGCGTCTTCCTTTCGGGCCAGTACAGCGAGATCGAGCCTGGTGAATGCCCCGGCGTGTGGAGCACCTTCAGGGTAATGGGATCCGGGCTGCCCAGTCGAAGATCGCCTTCCTCAAGATAGATGTCGGGCTCCGTCACCGCTTCGCCCGCGTCATCATCCCCGTTGTACCGTTTGCCGACGGCCTGCGCGTAGAGCACCTTGTCGCCTCGATGCAGAGCGATAGGCGCCCCGGTGCGCTTCTTGAGCTCCGGCGCCGCCTCGCAGTGGTCGGGATGGCAATGCGTGTTGATGATCAACCCGATCTCTTCGGGTTGGATGCCATCCTTCTTCATCGAGCCGAGCAGCGTTTCCAGCACGCGGTCGTCCCTGGCCGTCGCCATCCTTCCCCGTGCCGAATCGAAGAACGGTAGGGCCACAGCCCGCTGGCCGGGATCGATCAAGGCGTAGCGCGGCACGCCATTTACGAGGTACCTGATCGCATAGGAATTGCACCCGTTTGCCTGGCCGCGCCACTGGTAGCAGAATACGTCTGTCGTCAGCTCCATCTTCCCATCCCCGATTGCATAGACATTTGTTCGCCGTTTATTATATCATGTGACGCGCGGTGGAAGGGTCTGAACCACAGATTGACGCTGATTACGGGATTACGCAGATTACCAGGTCACCGAGATACATTATCTGTGCAATCCTCTAATCTGCTTAATCTGCGGTTCAGATACTCCCGTGCCGCCTAGCCAGGGGCACGGAAAACTAACACGCAACAGGGAGCAGGGGTCAGGAGGGTTATGGAAGGTAAGCGGATCAAGAGCGCGTGGGAGATCGCGCTGGAAAAGGCGGATAGCCTTGGCGAGTTATCAGATGAGGAGCTTGCGAAAAGGCAAGAGGAGGAGTATACCCCGGTGGGGCAGGCTCTGGCGAAGAGGTTTCTATCTGGCCTGCCGTTACGGGAAGTGCAACAAGGGCTGGCCAGCCACGAGGGCTATGTCGGACGTGTGGTGAAGCGGGCGGCGCTCGCGACGCTCGTCGAGGTCATCGAGCCAAACGATTGTGACCGTGCGTTGCCGGCCGTCGAGGCGATACGCCAGTTGCTCGGCGAGGAAAACGTAGGGGAGATCGCAGATAGCCTTGCCAGGCGACTGAGGAATGGCTGCGAGGCTCAGGCGCAGATCGACGCCGGCTGCCAGGAATCGCTCCGCCACAAGAAAGAGCAGGAATTGAAGGAGCGGGGCATTTTCGGCTCGGCGGTGAGCGTCAACGTGGAGGCCACGGCAGAATGGCGGGAGGTCCTCCGGCGGAGGGCTCGTGAACGCCAGGAGGTACTGCTGCCACTCAAAAAGAAGCTATTGGAAGTTATCGGCAAGCAAGTCTAATACTGGGTAACCTGACGCGATAAGGAGGAGGATCGCCATGCGGGTTCGCGTTATGTTGCTTTGTCTATTTGTGGCTCTTGCGGTCACTGCAGGCTGCAATCGAACGGCGGCAGGCCAGGACCACGGAACCGATGATTCGACCACCACCGGGGCAGCGTTAGTCCAGGAGCCTGCCGGGGCTGTAGGTGGGGTCTTGGGACAGACCGCTGCGGCTGCCCCTTCCCAACTCGTACACGGCAAAGACGGCGCCGAGATGGTGCTTGTGCCGGCGGGGAAGTTCGTAATGGGAGCACCTGACCAGCACTACGACCAGCGGCCGGTCCACGAAATGTCCACCGGCGCTTTTTACATCGACAAGCTCGAGGTAACCAACGCCCAGTACAAGAAGTTCGTCGACGCGACCAGCCACCCGGTTCCGTATCTGGGCGCCGACTTTGCTCGCGAATACAATTGGATCGACGGCACGTACCCCCCGGGCAAAGAAGACTACCCGGTGGTGCTAGTCGATTGGGACGATGCCACGGCCTACGCTGAATGGGCGGGTAAGCGCCTGCCCACCGAAGCAGAATGGGAGAAGGCAGCCCGCGGCCTGAACGGCCAGATTTTCCCCTGGGGCGACGAGCTCGACGTGACCAGAATGAACACCTGGGAGGCAGGGCCTGGGCACACAACCCCCGTCGGCAGCTATCCGCAGGGCGCCAGCCCGTACAGCGTGGCGGACATGGCCGGCAACGTCTGGGAGTGGACCGCCGACTGGTTCGATCGCTATCCCGGCAACGACGACGTGAGCAAACACTACGGCAACACGTACAGGGTGTTGCGAGGCAGCTCCTGGGGCAACGTGATAAAGTACGCCCGAGGCTCAAATCGGCACTGGGTCGAGCCCTGGACCAAAAGCACCCTCATCGGCTTCCGTTGCGCTATCTCGTTTGAGAAGCCCTAGCGGACCGGAAAGTATGCTCGATAGATTAGCGGAGCCGCTGGCGTCGGCGTGAGCGTGGCCGCGGGCGTTGATATGGGAGTGGACGTTTCGGTCGGCAGGTTAACGTTCACCGGAGTGGATGTCCGGGTTGGCGTGGAGGTTGGCGTCGGCGTTGGCGTGCTGGATGCCGGTGCGACCGGCGTATTCGTCGGCGTGCTGGTTGCTGTGGGCGCATGAGTGCTGCTTGGCGTAGGCACGTTCGTCGGAGTGGGCGTTAGGCCACCGGCAGGGGCAACGAAATCGGCCGTCACTGCGCCGTAGCAGCCGGGGCTGATGCTGGTCACGCTCGCGCCGCTCGATGTGCCGCCATATCGTCGGCTGTCAGGGTTCGACGACTCGTCGAAGCTCCGGTTGTTGGTGGTGCCCGGATACGGATCACCCGCGTCGCCGTGGCCAACCCTGAAATCGAGATGCCGCTGGCCGTCGGCCTCCTCCAGGTCAACCAGCCTTCGACTGTCGACGGCGTTGGCCGCGCTGGTGGGCGAGCGAGTCTCGTCGACGTGCCAGATCAAAAGCCCGCATCCGGGCAGCCCGGCGTCGTAGCCAACCTGCTGTCTGTTCTCGATCAGGAAATATTCTCCGACACCAGACGTGTTTTCCCATCTCCAGTCGACTCCACCGGGGTTGTCCAGCAACTGGATTACCCGCGGGCTCGTTTCTGCCGGCTGGATTTGCACGCCGACCTGCTGGCCGGAAACCTGGTACGGCGTCAGCCAACCCTGGTGCCATTTGCTGAACGCATCGGGATGGCCTGGTAGCGATCCCAGCGGCCCGGTGGTGGCCAGCCAGCCACCAAGGCCCATCACGCTCCAATACCCGACGCCCTCCGAGCTCTGATCTGTGTCGTAGAGGTCCGGCCATCCGAGGTCGTGGCCCAGCTCGTGTACCGTGGTTCCGATGGTACCCGCGTGGCCCGGCTCGTCGAACGAGGCACAGTCCCACTCGCCGACCTCTACATACCGTGCCCCGACCAACCTGCCGTCGGCCACGACCAGTGGGACCGAATCGCCTAGCCAGCCATTGTGCGCCCACACGCTGGGCGAGCACGCGGCGGCAGCGCCACCGTACGACGTCTCGTAGCCGGCCACGACCACCACTATGTGCAGCTCGTTGGGCTTGACCACGCCATTGCCGTCGACGTCCAGCGATGCGAAATCGACGAACGGGTCGGCGGCGATGATCGCGTCGCGCACGATCTGTCGGTTGCGGTCATCGACTGAGCCGCGCGTATTGGGATGAGGATAGGGCAGAGATATCCAGCCGACGACGCCATCGTCAGGTGTGCCATAGTTTTCCGACACGGGATAGATGCTCAGCAGTCCGTAGGAGACTTCTCGAAAGTAGTGGCTGGCACTGTTGGCGGAGCCAAAGATGGCACCAGCCCATCGAGCCGGGCTCGATCCTACCGAGTCTTGGTCGCTGAACCGCGCGAGAACCACCAGAGTCTGGTGTCTGCCGACGTTTC
Source organism: Chloroflexota bacterium (assembly GCA_016210495.1). The sequence goes on along the minus strand of JACQUC010000032.1, from coordinate 6,781 downwards.
CTCCCGACTCCAGCAGTCCACCGTAAGCCGCTGGACCTCGCGGAACGATGGGCATGTCGTCGCGCAGGTGTGGCACGATACCTGTCGGAACATCCCTTCCGAGGCGAAGGTTGCTCGGCACGACGTGCCCGGTCGGACTCCGGGTGGCGTAGTGCCAAAAGCCTGTCGTGGCGTCGCGCAGGATGGTGAACCCGCTATCAGTTTCGTAGCCGTTGGCCCATTCGTCGCCGAAGGGAACCGCCTCGAAAGTTGTGCCGTCGGGCTGGCTAAGGGCTATCGTTAGCGGAGCTACGGGCATGGCGACGGCCGCAGAAGCGGCCAGGTGAAGCTGCGCAAGAGAGAAGAGGATGGCCAGGATACCGGACGGGCACGGTCTCATTATCCAATGATATGGCCCGTCTTCCGACGATTCAATCCCCGCTGAGCCCAATCCCCCTATCAATACCGAAAGCAATAGACCTTGACGAAAACCCAGAATAAGGCTAAGCTAGTCACATATGAAAATCGAGAACTGACGGGGGAATCCAATGAAGCAAAATCGTAAGGTGAGCGGGCCGGGGAACGGGTCCAGCGCCACGTACCAGCCCTGCCCTGAATGTCGGCAGGGGCACACCGTTTGGGGGGAGCCGTGCGAGAAATGCGGGAAGTGTGGTCGGGAGTTCAGCTCCAGCGGCGTGATAGTCCAGTTGGCACGTTGCGAGGGAGACCTGGACGATTGGGGCGTGCTGAGCTAATGGGCTGGGGCATCTGGGACAGCTCGTGGAGATAGTACGCGGCATCTATCAGTTGAAGGTGCCCATCCCCGACAACCCGCTTGGGTGTCTCAACGCCTACGTCATAGACGGCGGCGACGGGCTGGCGCTCGTCGACACTGGCTTCAACGTTCCCGAAGCTCTCGAAAGCCTGCTCTCCCAGTTGCGGGAGCACGGCTTCGTCCCGTCCGATATCCGCAAGCTGATCATCACTCACTGGCACCCGGACCACTACGGCCTCGCCCGAGAAGTCAAAAAACGTTCCGGTGCTCGACTCCTGGTGCACAGGGCCGAAGTGGAGTTTCTGCGCGACCTGCTGCACCGCTACCCAGAATTCCGGCGGCAGACTATGGAGTGGCTGCTCGAAAACGGCATGCCCCTTGAAGAAATCGAGCAGCTAAGGCCCGCGAACGAGGGCTTCTTTGGGCTCGACGACGAAACCCAGGTGGACCAGATATTGGAGGGTGGAGAGACAATAAGCGTCGGGAGAGTCGAGCTCGAGGTTATCTCGACGCCGGGGCATTCTCCTGGCCACATTTGCCTGTACGAACGAGAGAGGCGCATTCTTCTTTCCGGCGACCACGTTTTGCCCATCATAACCCCCAATATCAGCATGCGCACGAAGTCCGACCAGCATCAACTCTCCCATTTCCTCGATTCCCTCCAACGGCTGCGGCATCTAGAGGTCGACCTGGTCCTGCCGGCACACGAGCACATTTTCTACAGTCTGGGTGACAGGCTGGAGCAGATCAAGCAGCACCACGAAGAACGATGCCGAGCAATCGCAGATGCCGGCGGCAACGGCTGGAGCACCGGGTATGAGATCGCGTCGAAGATCCCCTGGATGGAGGGGCAGATGCCATGGGCGACCATGCCGGTCTTCCATCGGCGTTGGGCCCTCACGGAAACCCTGGCGCATCTGCACTTCCTGAGCGCGCGTGGCGCCGTCCGGCAAAGCGAGCGCGACGGCCTCGCTCGATGGAAGACAGTGCGCAACTGATGCCGAATAGCCCGACATAGAGGAGAGTAAAACACCAATGAAAGAAGTCGTCATCGTCGAAGCCGTCCGGACGCCCATCGGTAGATTTGGCGGCGCGCTACGAGACGTCATGCCCGAGAACCTGGCTGCTCTCGTCACCAAGGAGGCCGTTAGACGAACGAAGCTCGATCCTGGCTCCATAGACGGGGTCATAATGGGTCACTGCCTCGTCAACGGCGAAACGCCAAACATAGCCCGAATGGCTTCCCTGATGGCGGGCCTGCCCGTCGAGGTGCCGGCCTATTCCCTTGACCGCCAGTGCTCCTCCGGCTTGCAGGCGATCGTGAACGCTGCCATGGAGATTCAAACGGGCAACGCCGACGTAATGCTGGCCGGTGGCGTCGAGAGCATGAGCAACGGCGAATTCTACGTGACCGGCGCTCGCTGGGGCATCAAGCTCGGCACGCAGCAGTTCTGGGATCGTTGGGACCGGGCCGTTTCCCGGGTGTCCACGGATCTCTTCGGGGTGATTCCCGACATGATCCACACCGCCGAAAACGTGGCCGAGGAGATGGGCATCTCCCGCGAAGAGCAAGACCAGCTCGCGGTGTCGAGCCACAAAAAGGCCTGCGCGGCATGGGAATCGGGCAAGTTCAATGAAGAGATCGTGCCGGTACCGGTGCCTAGAGCCAAGGGCGAGGTCGTGGTGTTCGACAAGGACGAGCATCCGCGTCCTGACACGTCTATGGAAGCCCTCGCGAAGCTGCGCCCGCTCGTCGGGAAGACCGTCACGGCGGGCAATGCCTCCGGAATGAACGACGGCGCCGCGATGTGCGTGCTTATGTCGGCGGGGAAGGCGCGGGAGCTTGGGCTGGAGCCCCTTGGCTACCTGCGACACTACGCCCTGGCCGGGGTCAATCCCCGCGTAATGGGCCTGGGGCCCGTGCCGGCGGTGAAGAAGGTGTTGGCGAAGGCGAGTCTCACGCTTCAAGACATAGATCTCATCGAGCTCAACGAAGCCTTTGCCGCGCAGGCGCTGGGCGTTCTGAAGGGTCTTGGCATCGCCGATTACGGCAACGTAAACGTCAACGGCTCCGGCGTTGCCCTGGGCCATCCCATCGCCTGCACCGGGGCCAGAATTATGGCCACGCTACTGTACGAAATGCGACGGCGCGGCGCCCGCTGGGGCCTGGAGACCATGTGCATCGGCGGTGGCATGGGCCTCGCCGCCCTGGTGGAGAGACCCTGAAGTCTGAACCGCTGATTGACGCAGATTACGGGACGCCTGAGGCGTCCGCCTCCGGCGGATTAGCGCAGATAACTCTGGCAATGTTACGTTCTCGAACCGAGCTGTAGTGCGGGGGCTGGTCCCATGCTGGGGTGGTGCGGGGAAAGCCGTTCCGTAGACACATGTGACGTTTTCAAATTCAAACTAAAGTTGCGACTTTTGTCGCAGCCTCGGCCTCACGCCCTATGTTATCTTAATCTGCGAGGAGCGAACAGCTCATTCGAATATCGCAATGATCTTCTCTGCGCTCTTTGCGACCTTTGCGGTTAACGTACTTTCGCATCGTAGACAGGAGGCAAACCAGTGCAAACAACCGACGCACTTAAGAACGACCACAGAGTCATCGAGAGGATGCTCACGATTCTTCAGGTGAGCGCGCGCAGGCTGAACAGCGGGGAAAATGTTCCCGCGCAGACCTTCCGCGACGCCCTGGACTTCATTCGTAACTTCGCCGATAGCTGCCACCACGGCAAGGAAGAGGATGTTCTCTACCCGCACCTCGAAAAGCTTGGCGTGCCCAAAGACGGCGGCCCCATCGCCGTCATGCTTATGGAGCACGACGAGGGACGCCGCTACGTGAAAGGCCTGGCCGAGGCCATCGAGCGCTACGAGAAAGGTGACAAGGCCGCGGCCAGGGACGTCGCCAGGAACGCGCTCAGCTACGCCGAGCTGCTCGGCCAGCACATTCCCAAAGAGGACAACATCCTCTATCCCATCGCCGACCAGGTGCTACCGCGCGCCGACGACGCCGCACTGATGAAAGCCTTCGAGGACCAGGAAGAGCGCACCATCGGCCACGGCAAGCACGAAGAGTACATCCAACTGGTAGGCAAGCTGGAGAAAGACTTGGGGATAGGGTAGGCCCCATTGGTCCCCTCTAGGAGGGAGATAGGGTGAGGGCCACCAGCGGGCACGCGTAGGGGCGTCCCGAGCCGGGATCCCGATTCCATCGGGAGACGTCTCTGTCCACCCGGGGTGGGGCGGGGCCACCGCCGCCATATCGAACCAAGAACCAGACTAGGCCCGGCCCGTTCCCCCGCGAGTCCCCTCTCCCTTGGAGAGACGCAGCCAACATCCCCTCTCCCCCGGGGAGAGGGTCAGGGTGAGGGCCGCTCTTTCCTCATTCCCCCAACCCTCGCCCTTACCCAAGATCCTGCCTCCTCGAATCGTATCCTCCGACCCGCCCGGACAGGCGCGTGCCAAAGTCATTTCAGATCATCGTTGGCCCGTCAAATCGTCGATCTCCTTGAAATAAGCTGGCGACCATGTTATAGTTTGTTAAGCTCGCGCCTTGGGGGCTCGGTTCTTTGTTAGCTGGAACAATCGGCTCTCCAGAATGGATAAGGGACCTCCGTGCTCAGATCGGCGTGACCCAGGCCGAGCTCGCCGAACGCCTCGGTGTGACCTACGTGACCGTCAGCCGGTGGGAGAACGCTCAGACACGCCCCAACCGACTGGCTGTGCGAGCCCTTCTTGCGCTGGCCCAACAGACTTCCGACCCTCATCCCCCACCCCAACGCGTTATCGCGGAGGCCAGCGCAGAGTAAAGCAGACCCACGACCCTGTGATCCTGGTCAATCTGGTCGCTCACAAGACCCGCGAGGGCCGCGTGCTGAGGACTCTTCTAGACAAGCTGGAGACCATCCGCCGGCAGCTAGGCTCCGATAAGGTTGCGGCGCGAGACTGAGCTGGTGGAGCCGGGTGACATCACCTTCCTTGCGCACGCTCTGGTGCTGCCCTCCACCGACCCAGAGGACCGACAGCGGCACGACAAGGAAGTAGAGCGTATCGCTGTGCAGGTAGCCTGGGCGTACGAGGAGGCCCTGGGCGCCCAGGTGTACGACGTCTCCACCCCGGAGAAAGCGCAGTTAGCTGGCCTGGACCAGTGGCCGGGGTTCGACTTGCTCTCCCGGCGGCCTTCTGGCGATCAACGGTGCATCGAAGTAAAGGGACGCCGGGCGGTGGGCGACGTGGAGTTGAAGGACAACGAGTGGGCGAAATCCGCCAACCTGCGAGAGCAGTACTGGCTTTACGTTGTTTACGACTGCGCCTCGGCGTACCCGCGTCTGCTGAGGGTCGCAGACCCCTTTGCGACGCTGCTGGTGCGGGCCAAAGGTGGCGTGGTGATAGCCGAGAGTAGCGTGTTTGAGGCAGCGGAGGAGCTTAACCCATGAACCGACCTGGGTCCGGTGGCAAATCTTTGACATGAGATGCACAATCTGCGGAGGCGAATTAGAGGCAACGAGGACCGATCTGCCGTTCAAAGTGCGGGAGACTAGCATTGTGATTCTGAAGAGACTCCCGGTCATGCAGTGCGAGAACTGTTCCGAATACCTTATCGACGACGCTGTTCTCCGTCGAGTCGATGAGATCCTTGCCTTGGTTGATAGCGAGGCCGAGCTTGAGGTCATCAGTTATGCCGCCTGACCCGATCGGGCAACCCTTCGAATCTGAGCGATCCCTGGCGTGACGGTCAAGATCGCGGATGAGCGCTGCATCGAGCGTCTTATTGTTGGGGTAGAGTGATGGTGCAGATTGAGATACCCAAGGAGCAACTGGCCGCGTATTGCCGGAAACACCATATTCGGCGTCTGGCGATCTTCGGCGGATTTGAAAGCTTGCTCTGCGCTCTGCTTTACATTTTGTAACTTATAGGTTACTATTATGTCGTGGGAAGTTGAGTTTCTCTTCGAGGATACTCTTGACTACGTCAACGCCCTTGACAAACCAACCAGGGCGAAGGTCTACCGGCTGTTCTCGTTCATCGAAGAGAGGGGCCCGCATCTCCCGGCCCCTAATTGCAAACCGCTGGGAGACGGGCTATTCGAGCTATCAACGAGTGGCAGGAACGCGCAGAGGTTCTACGCTACAGCCATTCGTCCCATCGTGTACATCTTGGGGCACGGGAACAAGAAGAGCGAAAGGCAGCAGCAACGTGACATAGCTGCCGCGAGGCAGCGCCTCAGAACGTTTAGAGGGGGAAGGTAGAGCGCAATGCGATTCAAAGACCTCTTTCGGATACATCTTGAGGACAGCGAGTTTGCTGGGCACTGGCACGAGGTCCAGCCATCGTTCGCGGCTGGGGACGTCCTGCTCAAAATGAGAATGGATTATGGCCTGACACAGCAGCAACTGGCAGACAAGGTTGGGGTCAAGCGAGCCTACATCGCCAGGGTTGAATCCGGAGACGCAAACCCCACAGTTCGCACGTTGGGAAGGATCCTGGCTCCTTTCGGGTTGTCGTTGAGCCTGAGTGCAAAGCCGATAGCAATGCACGAGGTAGCGTCGAGCAACATATTCTACCTCGAAACTGTATCAACAGGGACACCGATCGCCTTTGAGTGTGCAGGAATGACATCTGGCGTCCTCGTGGTGGAGGGGTAGAAGTATGCGCAGCTACTCGTACACTCTCAAAGAACTGCTCGAGCTGTTGTTGAAGAGTCACAACATTCACGATGGATACTGGGACCTGGGCATAACTTTTGAAGGGAGGGGGGCAGCAATCACGTACGCACCGGATGAATTTCCGACTCCATCCCTCGTCCTTCGCGTCGCGAAGATCACCCTTTCCGAGAAACCGGAAGCCACGGCTGGCACAATCGATGCTTCCGAATTCAAGGAGCCCTCCCAGCCCAGGCCAAAGGTCGCTCGGCGTATGGCCGTGCAGCTGGCTATGCCTTCCGAGGAGAAGAGCCCTCCCTCGTAGCGCGCCCATGGTTGTGCCGCACACGAGAATTCGCCGTTGATTCCTTCCTGTAGTCC
>JACQUC010000202.1 GCA_016210495.1 Chloroflexota bacterium | reverse complement strand
GGGCAGAGGCGAAGACCCGCGCTGGGTCGAGATCACCTGGGACGAGGCCCTCGACACGGTGGCGCAAAAGCTGACGAAGGTGCGCGAGGACGACCCCCGCAAGCTCGTCGTACTCGCCTGGGACATCGGCCCCTACGGGATGCCTGTTACGCAGTCGTTCATGTCGGCGTTCGGCACGCCCAACTACATGCGCGGGGCGTCCTCTTTCTTCTGCGGGCAGGCCCTGCATCCCATCGCATTCTTGACGCATGGAACATTCTTTATGGAGCCCGACTTCCGCTTCTGCAATTACCTGATTCTCATGGGCTCACAGTTGGGGTTCATGGTCGGGACCAGCGCCAATCTGCTCACGCAGCGGATGGCCGATGCCCGAATGAGGGGTATGAAGGTCGTCGTCGTGGACCCCATTCTCACCCCGGCTGCGGCGAAGGCCGACGAATGGGTCCCCATTCGTCCGGGAACGGATGGGGCGCTTTCGCTGGGGCTGCTGAATGTGCTGCTGAACGACCTGGGAATCTACGATCGGGAGTTTCTGCAGAAGCACACCAACGGACCGTATCTAATAGGGCAAGATGGCGAGTACCTCAGGGACCAGGAGAGCGGGAAGCCCCTGGTGTGGGATACTGTGGAGGGCGTGGCGAAGCGCTTTGACGTGGGGGAGCCGGCCCATTGCGCTATCGAGGGCAGCTACGCGGTGAGCGGCAACCAGTGCAGGCCCAGCTTCCAGGCGCTGAAGGATCACGTGCACAAGTACACTCCGGAGTACGTGGCAGAGATCACGACGGTTCCGGCGGAGACGATACGCAGGCTGGCGAAGGAGTACGGAGAGGCGGCACGTGTGGGCAGCACGATCGTCGTGGAAGGGAAATCGCTGCCGTACCGTCCGGCTGGGGTGACCTTCAACAGAGGTTCCACGGCGCACAAAGATGCGATCCTGGTGGGCATGGCCATGCACCTTTTGAACATCGTGGTGGGAGCGATAGACGTACCGGGTGGGACGCTGGGATGCAGCCCGCTGATGCACGAAGGCTCGGTAGCGCGGTTCCATTGGGGGCTCGATGAGAGCGAGGACGGTCTACTGGTGCCCGGGCCAAGAAGAGCTTACTTCTATCCGTATCCCGCGCGCAAGGCCAGCGCGCCGGAGACGGTGCACCTGGCGGAGCTGTGCCCGGTGTCCATCTTCATGGAGGGACTGACCTTCACGGGAGTGAAGATACCCTACGAGCCTGAGGTGGCCATACACAGCCGGCAAAACTTAATGATGAGCACGGGAGACCCCGAGGTGGTGGCCGCGTGGCTGGCAAAGATACCGTTTATGGTCTCGTTTGCGCTCCAGATAGACGAGACGGCGGAGTTCGCGGACATAGTGATTCCCGATACCCATTACCTCGAGCGGCTCGAACCGTTCCCAAACATCGAGCAGGAATTCATAGAAGCCGGATTGGGCGAGTGGTGCTACGAGCTGAGGCAACCCATCGTCGTGCCGCCGCCCGGGGTTAGGCACTGGCTTGAGTCGGTTCTGGAGGTATCGGGGCGGATAGGGATGCTGAGCGAAGTGTACGAGTTCCTGAATATGATCTTGAAGCTGGAGGAGCCACATCGGCTCGACCCGACGAAGGTGTACACTTGGGAAGAGTTGGTAAGCATCACGCTGGAATCGTCCTTCGGGTCGGAGCGGAATCTCGAGTGGTTCAAGCAGAATGGCGTGATCAAGTGGCCAAAGAAGATAGAGGAGGCTTACCCCCGAGCGTTCCTCAAGCCACGGGTACAGGTCTACCTGGAGTACATGAAGCAGGCTGGCGAGGACGTTCGAGCGGCAGCCGAACGGGCAGACATAGCCTGGGACACCAGCGGTTATCTGCCGATGCTGGAGTGGCGGCCGTGCGTTGCCGAGACGTCAAAGGAGCACGATCTATTCGCAGTGAGCTACAAACTGCAGTTTCACTCGCACTCCTACACGACCGAGAATCCATGGCTCAACGAGCTGGGGGAGCATCATCCGAGTGCCTACAAGATACTGATGAACGGCGAAACGGCCCGGCGGAAAGGCATCAGGGATGGGGATTCGATCTGGCTAGAGACGCCGGCGGGAAGGAAAGTTGGCGGCAGGGTGAAGCTGACCGAGGGGATACATCCCGAGGTACTGGGGATAGCGGGGACGTTTGGGCACTGGGCGGCAGGCAAGCCCATAGCAAAGGGCAAAGGCGTGCATTTCAACTCGCTCCTGCCGCTGGGACTGGAGCAAATCGACTACACCTCTGCCGCTGTGGACTGCTGTCTGAAGGTAAGGGTGTACAAATAGAAAGTATTGCAGAGGAGGTTCACTTACGCGATGCGCAGAACATCATTGGCAGTTGGTCTCGGAATCTGGAGCTTGGTAGTGGCATTGTTGGTGTCATCGGCATGCGTGCCAGCGGCGAAGAAACCAGAGGTGAGCCAGGTCAAGGCGGGGATCATGGTCGTCGAGAACGTCAGCCCATTGTACGCCGCCGAGAAGCTGGGCTATTTCAAGGACGAAGGGTTACAGGTCGAACAGACGACCTTGGGAGGGGGCGCGGAGATCCTCCCTGGCATAGTTGCCGGCAAGATCAACTTCGGCTACTCCAACGTGGTATCCGTGTTACAGGCGCGCTCGCAGGGCTTCGACATGTCCATCATCTCCAGCTCGTTTGCGGTGCCCACGTCTCCGCCGGATGTGAACAGTCTCATGGTGAAAGCCGATTCGCCATTTAAGTCTGCACAGGATCTGGCGGGCAAACGAATGGCGGTCAACAACATCAACAACTTGCCCTGGGTGCTAATGCGGGCGTGGCTGAAGAAGAACGGCGTCGATCCAAACACCGTTACCTTCCGGGAAGTCCCGCTGCCGCAGACGGCCGATGCCATCGCCAACGGGCAGGTAGAGGCCGGCTACATGGTCCCGCCCTTCTCGACGGCCGCTTTGCAGCAGGGCAAGCTCAAGGTGCTGGCCAATCCCGACATGGACTTCCAGCCCGGGATGGACTTCGGAGTCTTTGCGGCTTCTGAGAAGTGGGTGAAAGAGAATCCGGCGGCTACGGCGGCCTTCGTGCGTGCTTACAGTCGCGCCACCGACCTCTTCAACAAGGATTTGGCGGAGAGGAAGAAGTACACCGCTGAAAACACCAAGATCGAGCCAGCGCTAATGGACAAGATGACCCTCGGGGTTCTGCGCGTCAAGATCGACGCGGCGGCGCTCCAGAAGACGGCCGACCTTATGCTCGAGCACGGGCTCCTGAAAGAAAAGATGGACGTCTCCAAAGCTATCTGGGATACTGCTAAGTAGTCGCCGTCCTGTCCCCTCTCCCTCTGGTCCTTCCCTCGGTCTCATTGCGAACGAGGGAAGGACTGGGAGAGGGTTAGGGTGAGGGTCGTCCTGTTGGCTGCTAAGGAGCTCCCAGCCACTTCGAGAGCTTAGCGACCGCAAGTTTTCTCGATTGACACCTTCGACCTATGGTGTTAGAATGATATAAGGTCTGGTTGGAAGACCAAACTGAATACACCTGTCCTTCGTTGAGGCGTGGATCCGAGGTGGGGATTGGCAAGGCGGGCTGCGGGGCCGTACTTGGTCGCCTGGACCTCGGTGAGCTAGTGGCGAAACCGGCAACGCGTGTTGTCGGTTATTTTTTTTGGCATCTTGCCTCCCGGTGCCGTGGGCAAATGCCCACGATATTTTTTGTTGCAGTGTGAGATGGCGAAGGAAGCGATTGTCTACCTTGCTTTCCACGAGCCGCGTCGCCTGAGACTGCCCCCTGAGCCAGTTCTGGCCCGGGGCAACCTGAAGGCAATACGCGCGTCCCTGTTGGACGACGAAGCGAGCGAGTACTACTATCGGCGCTGGCTCGACGGGGTCTGCCAGCCTTACACCAGGCTGCTGCTGACCCTCGTCGCCGAAGGGGTCACATTCGCCGTCAACTTGTCCGGCCCGCTAGTCCACGCCCTGGCTAATGATGAGCGCGATACAGCGGCCCGTTTCCTCGATGTCCTCCAACATCCCAGCATCACGGTGGTATGCTCCGAGCCAAAGCACAGCCTTTCCTTCTATCTCGACGTCGGCCTATTTCAGAGGCAAATGGAGAAGGCCAGAGAGTTCCTGGCCGAGCGAATGGGGCTCGTGACCAACGTGGCGATGGCGCCGCACATGTGCATCGACAACGAGATCTATTATGCGCTGGGCGAGAGCGGTTTTGAAGCCGTCTTGGCCGACGGGACAAGAGAGCTGCTGAAGACGCGCGGGGCCGGTTTCTTGCGGAAGAACGGGGCTGGGCCGGTTCTGTGTACCAGGATTGGCGATCTCAGCCGCCAGCTTGCAGCCGTCCTCGACGCGCCCCCAGGGATGCACTTCGAATTCCGGGCAAATGACATCGCGCGGCAGGTCGTCGAGATACCGGGTGACGTGGCGCTGCTGGGGTGGGAGGCGCATCTGTCGGGCGATCCAATCGACGACGACAGGCTTCTGAACGCCCTTTGGCAACTCGTGAAGGAGTTGAGGGCGCGGGGCGCGACGTTTTCCACAATGAGGGACATCTTGGACCGTCTGGGTAGCGGATGCTCGGTATTGCCTCTGCCGGCCATCCCCGCCGTTTCCTCGGAGATTGGTAGCATAGATTTCCTGCTCGGACATCCGGTGCAGCAGAGGGTGTTCGGGCTGATGAGTCAGGCGTGCTCGATGGCTAAGCTGACCGAAAACGAAGATGTTGCGGAAATAGCACTGGAGCTAGCACAACTGGATGTCCTGGAGCTTATGGGCCGGTTACTGATCTCGAATGGCCATCGCCAGGAGCCGTTCTATCTCACGCCCGCTCAATGGTCGCGGCTGGGCGTCGAAGGGGTGCTAGGGGCCATACCAAAAACGTACGCGACCTTCATCCAGGACATTGCCAAATCGTTCCTCTGATCTCAGAAGGGAAGTGCACACCGTGAGAATAGCGTTCTTTTCCTGGGAATCACTACATTCTATTGCGGTGGGCGGAGGGGCTATTCACGTGACGGAGCTAGCGGCCGCGCTGGAGCGGAAAGGACACGAGGTCCACGTCTTCACCAGGATTGGGCCCGGCCAGACTCACTATCAACGAATCGATGGCGTGTACTATCATCGCTGCCCTTTTGACCTGCACCCAGATTTCGTGAGGGAAGTGGGCAACATGTGCCGGTCGTTTATGAATCACCTGTGGCAGACCGAGGACTACATCGGCCATTTTGACATCGTTCACGCGCACGATTGGTTGACCGCCAAAGCGCTGGCCTGGGCTAAAGATGGCCGCGGGAAGCCTGGGGTTTTCACCGTGCATTCGACAGAGTACGGCCGGTGTGGGAACAACCACTGCAATGGCCGGTCCGAGACGGTGCGCTCGCACGAATGGGAGGGCTGCTTCCGTGCCGACCGCGTTATCGCCGTTTCCCGGTCTCTGAAACAGGAAGTGATGAACATCTACGGCATTCCGGACTGGAAGATAAAGACCATCTTCAACGGCGTGCCGGTTCACCAGTTCAACGGATGGATCGACCCCGGGGCCGTGAAGAGACGCTACGGCATCGGCCCTCTGGACCCCACGTTTCTCTACGTGGGCCGTCTAGTGCTCCAGAAGGGGGTCGACCTGCTGGTCGAGGCCATCCCGGCGGCGTTGAGACACGATTCCAAAGCCAAGTTCGTGTTCGTGGGCGACGGCGACATGAGGGCTGGGCTGGAGAATAGGTGTCGCCAGTTGGGCATCAGCCACGCCACGAGATTCCTCGGGTTCAGGAATGGAGACACGCTCATAGACCTGTTCAAGTCCTGCGATGCCGTCGTGGTACCCAGTCGCAATGAGCCATTTGGGATCGTGATCCTCGAGGCCTGGAGCGCCGGCAAGCCAGTTATTGCCTCCGTCAATGGCGGCCCTCAGGAGTTCGTCTGGCACGACGTCACGGGATATCGAGTATACCCCAATCCGGGCTCAATCGCGTGGGGTCTGAAGGCGATCATGGGCAACTACGAGCACGCTCGCTGGATGGGCCGCAACGGTCGCTGTGCCGCCGAAACCGCCTTTCACTGGGACGGCATCGGCGATCAGGTGGTGCAGGTCTACCACGAGATCCTGTAGCATTCTAGGTGTGAGATGCGAATTGCCATGTTCACAACCGGCTTGCCCCATAGTAACGGCTTGGCGGGTGGGCCACGAGCGATAGGCTTCGCCGGATACACGGCGGCAGAGCCGGAGCAGCAAGCTTTCGGGGTCGCGTCAGCGCTCGCGACTCGGGGGCACGAGGTACACGTTTTCGCCCCAGTGCCGGCCTGCAGGTCCTACTATCAGCAACTGAACGGGCTTCATCATCATATGATAGGCCTGGACAGCCGATGCGCTTCCAGATGGACCGACCTGGCTGAGGCCTCCCCATACTACCTGAGATCGACCGAGGGCGTGGCAGGTCCATTCGACGTGCTGCACGGGCACCACCGTGCCTTCTTACCCGTGCTAGCCGAAGGCAAGAGCAACAGCCGTGCCAAGGCCTTTCTCACACTCTACTCCGAGGCAGGCATCCCCGTTCTTTCGTCCGTGCGAGGAGGAGCACGCTTGCACCCACTCGACGCTGTGGAGCGGATAGTGGTGCCCTCTCACGCCGTCAAATCCAGAATCGTCGAGCGGCTGCGCATCCCCGAGGATAAGGTCGATATCACTTATCCCGGTGTCGCTCTGCAACGGTACAGCCGGTGGGTGGATCAGGGTAAGGTCAAGATGCGCTGTGGCTTTGGCCCTACCGATCCCATCGTGCTCTGCGTGGGCGAGATGAGCCGCGCCACCGCGCCGGATGTCTTGCTGGAGGCGATGTTTGAGCTTGTACGCACTTTTCCTCCTGCTAAGCTCATCTTCGTCGGGGATGGGCCGATGCTGCCTTACCTGAGGGACCGAGCCGGCGTATTGGGCATGTTGCCTTCGACCAGGTTCTTCGGCTTCGTCTCGGACGAAGACCTGGTCGAGCTGTACAACGCCTGCGACATCGTGTGCCTGCCTTTTCGCGCGGGGCGCGCCGACCAGACAGTGCTGGAAGCCTGGTGCGCGGGCAAGCCGACCATCGTTTCGAGGGCGGCGGCGCCGGACTTCCTCGAGCCGGGCGTGGATGGAATCGTTACGAAGCCAGAGGTGGCTTCTGTGGCCCAGGCCATCGCCACCTGCCTGGCCGATATGCGGGCGTGCCTGGAGATGGGCCGGCGCGCTTGGCATCGCGTCGACCAGGAGTTCTCCTGGGAAGCCGTCGCGTCGAAAACCCTACAGGTCTACAATCAGTAGCGAAGAGGTGTTTGCTGTGAAGTGCTGGTTTTGCGAGAGCGAGGCGAGAGGGGTTTGCGCCGCTTGTGGGAGGGCTGTTTGCCATCAACACGCCCACATTCACGACCGGATGACGATCACCAAGTCCGACACCTGCACGGGTTACACTTCGTACTACGACGTCTACAGCTCCTTGAAGTGCGCGGAGTGCCGGCTGGAATGGACGTCCCACGCTCCGCACGCCTGAGGCAAGCGTATGGCGGATAACATCGTCATCTACACCATAATCCATCAGCCACGGCGGCCACGGCTTCCGGTCCTGCCCGTCCCCGCCAGAATCGGCGCGGACGAGCTGGAGCAGCACCTTTTCGACGACGGCCTGAACAGGCATTACCTGGAGAAGGTTGCGAGGTACTGCTACCACCCCGCGACGGAGCTGTTCCTGGACCTGGTAGAAAAAGGGCTTCATCTCTCGCTGGGAGTCACAGTATCGTTTCTGGAACAGGCCGCGCGGTGGGACACGCCTCTGCTGGACAGGCTGAAGGAATTGGTTGCTCACCCCAATGTGGAGCTGGTTTGCATCGAGCCATACCACAGCTTCATCTTCTATCTGGACATCCACCGCTTTGAGGAGCGAATGGAGTGGGCCAGAGTGAAGCTATATCGCCTGTTCGGCAAGCGGCCCGTCGCGGCGGAGACGACTGAGATGTTTATGTCTCCCGAGATCTACCACGCCTTGAGCCGGCTGGGATTCAAGTCCGTGCTGATGGATGGGCGATCCAGCAATCTGGATTGGCGCTCCCCCACTTATCTGTACGATGCCGGTCGCGAGGCGATGGTGTTTGCCCGACACAGAGACCTGAGCGACGACGTGGGCTACCGCTTCTCCCAGAAGACCTGGCGGGGCTACCCACTGACGGCAGGCACTTACGTCGACTGGATCAAACGGACCGAGGGGGATTTCGTGTTCGTAGGCTGGGACTTCGAGACTTTTGGGGAACACCACAGCCGGGACACGGGGATCTTCGAGTTTCTCAAGTGGTTTCACGGCGAGCTGACCTGGCGCGGCATCGAGACCTTGACTATCAGCCAGGCGGTGGAGAGATTCCGTGGCTCCGCTCACCAGCTCACGCTCCCCGTATCGCCGACGACCTGGGCCGGACTCGACGGCTCGCCAGACTTCTTCACCGGCAACGCGGCGCAGTTCCGCATTTTTCTGTTGATGCACCACGCCTACAACACGGCTCGGCTCACAGGCGACTCTCGGCTGATCGATATCGCCCTCTGGCTCTGCCAATCCGATAATCTGCACACCCTGCAATGGTACGACAGTAAGGACGAATCAGAGGCGGCCGTCTCCTCGTATTTCACGCCCGGCTACTGGTGGCAGCTCGGCTCGCGAAGGATACCGCAGGAAGTGCAGCGAGTCTACGAGCAGTTCATCGCCGTGGCAGCACGCCGACTCGGGGCAAGAACCCATGCTAGCAGGCGTCCTGGCCTCGCCAGAGTGGTTGCGTTTCGCTATTACGCCCCCGAGGCCAAGAGCGTCGCCCTCGTCAGTGACTTCACCGAATGGGACGCCGCCCCGCTGCCGTTGGCGCTGGACGGAGGTGGATACTGGGAGGGCGCCGTTCGTCTGGGCCCGGGCACTTACAAGTACAAGTTCATCGTGGATGGGAAATGGCTTGCCGATCCCGAGTGCCGGTTTACGGTCCCGGATGGCTTCGGGAGGACAAACTCTGTTTTGATGGTGCGGTAGCCCGGCGCGAAATGCGGCTGAACGCCGCCAGGTAATCACGCAGGTACCTCGTCATGAGGAAGTTGCGCCGCACGTGCTCCCGGCCTTTCTCGCCCATTTCAGTGGCCAACGCGGGGCTACGGAGCAGGGACAGAACCTTCTCGGCGCATTCCTCGGTTGTGTTCACGAGATAGCCGGTTTCGCCGTCGATGATCTGGAGAGGTATACCGCCGACGTTGCCGGCAACCACGGGCCTGCCCTTCCAAAGCGCTTCTGAAACGACGAGGCCGAACCCCTCGCGGACAGACTTCTGCAACACCACCCAGGCCGCCCGCTGGAAAGCGTTCACCTCCAGGTTGCCCACGCCGTTCAGGTTGGACAGCAGATGGATGTCGTAGTCATCACCAGCTCTCCTGGCTGTCTGCTCGAAATAGGACCAGCCCTCCGGATCATCCGAA
This sequence comes from Chloroflexota bacterium, assembly GCA_016210495.1. The sequence continues at coordinate 4,711 of JACQUC010000202.1, read as the reverse complement.
GCCATCGAGGCCACCATCACCAACTGTAGATTTGGCACCTGTTTCTTGACCAGCCGATAGGTATCGACAACCCCGAGAGGATCCTTCCAGGGATCAAAGCGCGAGACCTGGCAGATCATGGGGCGGTCCACGTCCACCGAATAGCGCCGCAGCACGTCGTACGTCGTGTCGATAGGTATATCCATGTTCTTCGGGCTCAGCGGGTCGATGGCCGGCGGAATGATAAAGATTTCGGGCCCGCGCAGGTCGGCCTTGACGTACTGTGACAGGGTAAAGATAGCGCCGTCGTACTGCTGTACGTAGGGCCGCAGGAAATCCCAGACGTCGGGCTGAGCATCTGTGAGATCGATGTGGCATCGCCACAGCCACTTGCCGGCACGCAGTGCGTGATCGCGGCGTTCCACAAACTGAAGCACGCCGGCGGGCTGCGGATCGTGGACGACCACGAAGTCGTATTTCTCGTCGAACAGCTCGGCGTTCATCATATTGTAGCGGCACCACGTATCGTACATCTGCGGCGTCCACTTGATGAACATACCGTGCAACCCATTGTGCATAGCCTTGGTGACATTGAAGAACTCGTCGGCCCCGCGTATGACCTGCCAGTCGGGGTCGAGGCCCACGTCCTTCATCAGCGGCACGAGCGTTCCCAGGATCTCCGCCACGCCGCCGCCGAACGCGGTGGCATTGAGGTGGAGAACTCGCGCGCCTTGAAACGGTTGGGCCAGAGAGCGGATCTCCTCGACACTTTCATCCCCGATAATAGATCTATACTCTTCTAAGGTCTTTCGAGCGGTCGGAACAGACCCGAACATCGATCATCCATCCTTTACCGAATCGAGTTGGAGGCCCACCCGTAGCCGCACCCTTCAGGGTGCGCGGGAGTGGGAACCGACGCGAACATCAGCCATCCACCCCTTTCCGAATCGAGTTGAAGAGCTCCAGGTAGTTACGGAGACACCGCGTGATGGGCAGGGTGGCACGCACCTGCTCCTTTCCGGCCTGTCCCATCCGGTTGGCGATGGCCGGGTGCCGGACGAGGAAAACGACCTTCTCGGCGCACTCCCCGACGCTGTCGACCAGATACCCGGTGACTCCATCGGTCACCTGCAATGGAAAGCCGCCCACACGACCGGCCACAACCGGCCGTCCCTTCCACAGCGCCTCGGCGATGCCCAGGCCGAACCCCCTGCGGATCGACTTCTGGACGACCACGCTGGACGACCGCTGAAACACGTTGATCTCAGTATTACCGATGTTGTTCAACGCGGAAAGCAGATAGAGGTCATGGTCCTCGCCGGCCCGGCGTGCACAGCGCTCGTAGTATGACCAGCCCTCGGGGTCCTCGGAGACCATCGAGGCGACGAGGACCAATTGCAGCTCCGGCACCTCGCGCTTGGCGATCTGGTAGGCGTCGATCACGCCCAGCGGGTCGTTCCACATATCGAAACGCGACACCTGGCAGATGATGGGGCGGCGAGCATCCAACCCGTAGCGTTCCAGCACGCTCGTGACGGTGACCTCGGAGATGTCCACGTTCTTCGAGCTAAGAGGGTCGATCGCCGGCCCGATCACGGTCACATACGGCGCGCGGATATCCTCGCGCACGTACCTCTGAGAGGTGAAGGCCACGGCGTCGTATCTATTGGCAAACGGCAGCAAGGCCTCCCAGATATCGGGCAGCGGCTCGGTAACATCCAAATGGCAGTGCCAGATCCACTTGCCCGCCGGGCGTTTGCCATCCGCCTGCACGATGTGCGTAAGAAGGGGCGCCGGCTGAGGATCGTGCACCACGACGAAGTCGTAAGACTCGTTGAAATGGCGAGCGTTCATCAGGCTATACGATAGCCACACTTCCTCCATCTCGGGCGTCCACTGTACGAAGAACCCGCCCAGGCCGCTGTAGAGCGCCTTGCTGACCGGCAGGAAGTCCTCTGAGATGCGCATCACCTGCCACTGGGCGTCGAGGCCGACGTCGTTCATGAGTGGCACCAGAGAACCCAATAATTCCGCCACCCCCGTGCCGAAGGCGCTGACGCTAAGATGAAGGACGCGGGCGCCGCGCAAGGGCGCCGCTAGCTCCTGAATCCTCTCGATCTGGGCCTCGCCGACCACCGCCTGGTACTCGGCCAGCGACTTCTGCGTTACCGGAACTGAACCACGCATCGCGTTTTCCCCCAATCGCGACGAAGAGCTGCCTGCGTATGCCGCACTCGGGCGCTTATTCTCGCTTTGGCCAGGGCATCAACCCGGCCCACCTCCACAAAGCTGGCAGTCCCATCGCGCCGTCTTCAACAGTAGCCCCCTGCAAAACACCCATCTAACCAGCCCTATAGTAAAGTGTACCAGATAAATGGAAAGTGTACCAAGGAGAGCAAGCTGCTTATTGACCATTGCATAACGTCTATGTTATATTCCTCGTGTGAGCGAATGGACCACAGGCCGCAGTCAACACAGGGTTTTGTACTTTGCTGCACCGGGTAGGCGGCTGGTGCTGCTGCACGCCTTCACCAAGAAGACTCCGAAGACGCCGCCGGCCGAAATCAAGATAGCAATGCGTCGGATGGCAGATTACCAGAGCAGGATGAGCCGATGAATTACGATGATTACATCGCCGAGCAGGAAGCAAACAACCCGGCCTTTCGTGAGGCGCGCGAGAAACTGCGTCCACAGTTCGAGTTCAGGAAAGCTTTGATCGGAGCACGGATCGCCAGGGGCTGGACGCAAAAAGAGCTGGCCGAGCGAATGGCGACGAAACAATCCGCCATAGCGCGCCTGGAAAGCGGCACCCAAATGCCCACGCTGGACACCCTCTACCGCCTGGCGATCGTATTGGGGGTTGACTTCACAATTACCCCGAAAGAACCATTCACGGCACGTCCTCACAAGGCTGCTTGATATCATGGAAGACGCACACATCGCACGGAACGAAGCAGCGCGGGCACTCCTTTGTGCGCTAGCGGCGCGCCTGAGCGCATCTGATCTCGAGCAGCCTCTTGGCCACGGCTGGACCGTAGCCGCGGCGCTGGCCCATCTCGCCTTTTGGGACCGGCGTGTGCTGGCTCTATTGGAGGAGGTCGAGCAAGGCGCTCATCCGGCGGCAGTCGGCTTCGACGCCGCCGATTTCGATGCCGTCAACGACGCCGAGCTCGAGAAGTGGGTCGCAATGCCGCCCCAGGAGGCCGTGCGCGAGGCGCTTGCCGCCGCCGAAGCCGTGGACCGCAAGATCGCGGACTTCAGCCCGGGGCTTGTTGCGACCATTCTCACCACTGGCCGCCCGCGACTCATCGATCGCTCGATCCATCGGCAGGAGCATTTCGCGGAGATCGAGCAGGCTATCGGAAGGCTTGAAGTTGACCGCTGAAGCACGCGACCAGCCGTGATTAGGTAGGACCTGGCCCAGGGGGAAGTCGCCTTCGACGGATGCGAGCCTTGTCGATCACCACGATGGAGGTCGGCCGTGACCACTACTCTCTGCTCACTTAGAGCGCGCTCCAATATTACTTCATCTGGAGCCCGGGCTAATCCCATCCTGAGGGCATGCACAGCATCATGCCCCTGCTGCTTGAGCCAATCTGCCAGCGCAGGCGACAAAGGCATATCTACTAGGAACCTCATCGCGAGAATTCCACGGTTTCCTCGTCGGCAAGAAAGGCGGCGTAGCGGAAGGCTTCATCGATGTCCTCGGGCTCGAGATACGGGTAAGCCTTGAGAATCGTTTCCTTGGTCTCACCGGAAGCCAATAGCCCGAGCAGGCGGGAAACAGGGAATCGAAGCCCACGTATGCATGGCTTGCCCGTGCAAACATTCGGATCCACCGTGATGCGTTCGAATTTCATGCGTTTCACCTCTGGTTTCACTCGCAATACCAGTGTAGCAGAACGTGAGTGGCCATTCAATGCACGCAGGGCTTGGTATTGACGCGGTTTCAAATTCTGTTGCCCGCTTGGCCGGCTGCTAAGCAACGCGGCAAATTCGAGCGAAAAATGCAGCTCGGCTGCGTGCATTGAATCTGGTTTTGTAAGCGCAGCAACAGAATTTGAGACCGCGCCTTGGTATTCCTCTCCTTGTAATAGGCCGGCGACGATGCTATAGTTTGTGGGCAGGAGGAACGTGTGCAGATAGAAATCCCCAAGGAGCAAGTGGCCGGGTTCTGCCGGAAACACCATATTCGGCGTCTGGCGATCTTCGGCTCGGCGCTGCGGCCAGATTTCGGTCCCGACAGCGACGTCGACGTGTTGGTCGAGTTCGCGCCGGATCACATACCTGGGCTCTTTGGGATCGCGCGCATGGAACAGGAGCTGTCCGCCCTACTCGAAGGTCGGAAGGTGGACATGCGCACCAAGGAAGACCTGAGCCGCTACTTCCGCCAGCGAGTGGTAGAAGAAGCGGAGGTTCAATATGCAGAAGGATGACACCGTCGACGTCGCAGGGGATAATGTGCGAGTAGTCACGGCATATCGCCCGGACCCGAGAGAATGGGAGTCCGACCAGAAAACGAGGAGACCAAAGACATGAGATGCACAATCTGCGGAGGCGAATTAAAGGCAACGAGGACCGATCTGCCGTTCACAGTGCGCGAGACTAGCATTGTCATTCTGAAGAGACTACCGGTTATGCAGTGCGAGAACTGTTCCGAATACCTCATCGACGACGCTGTTCTCCGTCGAGTTGACGAGATCCTTGCCTTGGTTGATAGCGAGGCCGAGCT
>JACQUC010000200.1 GCA_016210495.1 Chloroflexota bacterium | reverse complement strand
GCGGCCGTTGGCGGACGCATTGGCCGAGGTAGATCGTCAAATCGTGCAGATCATCGACCGGGCCAAACTGGGCAAGGCTGCATGAAACTTGACTCATTCGTTAAGATCTCGTCATATGAAGATATCTAGTCGATTTGGGTGGTGCTAGGTATTGACATTGGCTTCAAAAAGATTGAAAATCAAATTGCTATCCTAACAGAAGCTACGATGGTTTCTGTGTCCCCTGGGGTAGCAATCTGCACGGGGGGGCTTGCGGAGCGCCCCCGAGATTGGATGTCATAGCATGCGGCCGAACAGACCGTTCCCCCCCATTCGCCGGGAGCCCAAGCAAGAACCCAAGCCGCCACCGTCACGGTTGGAAGTGCTGCGAGCCCGGCTAAGTCGGTTCTACACGCGCTTTCACAGCGGCTTTCTACTTCTCGCGGGTATGCTCATCGCGCTGGCGGCGCTGATGGTATACGATTCGACCAAGCCGCCGCCACAGCGCCTGACGCAGCGTGATATCAACGCGGCCGTGGCGCGAGCGATGGCATCGGCAACGCCTACTCCATCGTATGCGTCGCAGGTGTACGAGGTCATCCGGCCGTCGCTGGTGCGCATACACGCGATAATATCCAAATCCGAGGATAACCCTGATGTGGCGATCGGTACCGGTGTCGTGATCGACGACAGCGGGACCATCCTGAGCAGTCTGCACGTCGTCAGAGAGGCCAAAGAAATCCGCGTGTTCTTCGCGGATGGCACCGAAGCGGAGGCATCCATAATGCTGAAACAGCCGGAAAACGACCTTGTCGTCTTGCAACCCAGCGTGATTCCAGACGATTTGGTGCCGGCAACGCTTACTAGCTCCGACACGCTACACGTCGGCGACGAAGTTGTCGCCGTGGGGAATCCCTTTGGAATCACCAACTCACTCTCGTCCGGTTTCGTTTCGGGCCTGGGGCGGAACTACAAGTCGCCCAAGACCGGCGAAACGTTGATGAATCTCATTCAATTCGACGCGGCGGTCAATCCCGGCAACTCGGGAGGACCGCTGCTCAACCGCAACGGCGAAGTGGTCGGCATCGTCACGGCTTTGCTGAACCCGACCGAGCAGGACGTTTTCATCGGCATCGGTTTCGCCGTGCCTATGGAGACCGCCGCCGGCGCATTAGGTTCGCCGCCTTATTAGAGGGAAGGCAACTGGAGAGGGCAGATGGCTGAACAGATCGTTAGGAAACCCGAAGATGCTCCGCTGATGGAGCAAATACTGTACGAAGTCAAAAAGGTTATCGTGGGGCAGGATAGCTTACTGGAGCGCGTACTGGTCGCGATTCTGGCGCAGGGCCACCTGCTGGTCGAGGGCGTGCCAGGCCTGGCAAAAACCCTGACGATCAAGACGCTCGCCGAAGCGATGCACGGCACGTTTCGTCGTATCCAGTTCACGCCCGATCTCGTGCCCGCCGATCTGGTCGGTACGCGCATCTACAACCAGAAGACTGCCGAGTTCAGCACCTCTCTCGGCCCCGTTTTTGCCAACCTCTTGCTCGCAGACGAGATAAACCGCGCCCCCGCCAAGGTGCAGAGCGCACTCCTGGAGGTTATGCAGGAGCGTCAGGTCACCATTGGCGGCGAGACGCACAGGGTGCCCGAACCGTTTCTCGTGATGGCTACCCAAAACCCCATCGAGACCGAAGGGACCTATCCTTTGCCCGAGGCGCAGGTCGATCGCTTTATGATGAAGGTCGTCGTAGACTATCCGAGCGAGGGCGACGAGTTCGTCATCGTCGAGCGAATGATGGGAGGACTCGCATCGGCGAATGCGATCGTGACCACGCAGCAACTGATCGAACTCCGGCGCGAAACAGACAAGGTGTACGTCGATCCGTCGTTGATCTGGTACGCGGTGCGACTGGCGACTGCGACCCGCGACCCTGAGGAGTTTGGTATCCAGGACGTTGCCAAGTACATCATGTATGGCGCAAGCCCGCGAGCGTCGATCAACTTGATTCTGAGCGGTCGGGCGCTCGCCTTTGTCCGCGGTCGCTCGTATATGGTACCGCAGGACATCGTCGACCTGGCGTTGGACGTTATGCGGCATCGCCTCGTCCTCTCGTACGAAGCCCTTTCCGATGGTGTCACCAGCGATATGATCTTACAGCGGATTCTGGATCACGTTCCGGCCCCTTCACACTCAGCACAGGCCTACGTAAATGTCGGCACAGAATCCTGAGAAGATCTTACAGCGCCTCGACTGGACTGTGGTCCGCCGTCTGGATGGTCTCCTGCAAGGCGACTACCGGACGCTGTTTCATGGCTTCGGCCTGGATCTTGCGGACCTCCGCGAGTATCAACTGGGTGACGATATTCGCTACATCGATTGGAACGTGACGGCGCGCATGCAGACACCGTACGTGCGCCAGTACGTGGAAGACCGCGAGGTAACCGGGTGGTTCCTGCTCGACCTGAGTCCGTCCCTGGATTTCGGCACGGTGCAGGCCCTCAAGCGCGATCTACTGATTGACTTCGTGGCCGTGCTGGCGCGTCTGCTCACTAGACACGGCAATCGCGTGGGCGCGATCCTGTACGGCGACGGTGTGGAGGGCGTGATTCCAGCACGGGGCGGCAAGCTCCAGGTCTTGCGCCTTATCAACGATCTGATGGGCCGGCCGCACCTGAAACGCGCCCCGCTCACGGACCTGACAACACTGATTCAGGCCGCGATCCGTACGTTTCGACGCCGGTCGCTGGTGTTCATCGTCTCGGATTTCATCAGCACGCCGGGATGGGACAAGCCTTTGGGCACGCTTACTCAGCGACACGAGGTTCTGGCGATTCGCCTTTACGACCCGCGTGAGGTGGAATTGCCCGACATCGGGCCGCTGATCATCGAGGATTCCGAGACGGGTGAGCAGCTCTATATCGACACGCACGACAAACGCTTTAGAAGAAGGTTTGTTGAGGCCGCGCGGCGCCGTGAGAATGAATTGAAAGCTAAGTTTGGCCGATTGGGAGTTGACGTGCTGGATCTTTCCACTGAAGATGATCTGGCCAGCGAAATCGTGCGCTTCGCGATGCTCCGCAAGCAACATAAGAGGGCGCCGGCGGCTTTCGCCAGCCCTCTTGCTCGAGGCGCGTCGCGTTAGCTTAGTGAAGTTGGGGTGTGATACGTGATTGGGGAAGGTGTGTCTTTCCTTTGGTTCGACATGTTGTGGGCATTGCTGCTGGTGCCTGTGCTTATCCTTGCTTATGTCCTCGCGCAGCGAAGAAGGCGCAAGTACGCACTGCGATACGCCAGTCTCTCCCTCGTTAGGGAAGCGCTAGGGCGCGGACCCGGTATTCGACGCCATATTCCACCGGCCCTGTTCCTGATAGGTATGGCGACGATGATTCTCGCGATGGCGCGTCCGGTGGCGACGGTCATGTTGCCGTCGCAGCAAGGCACTGTTATTCTCACGGTGGACGTGTCGGGCAGCATGCGGGCGGAAGACCTGAAACCTAACCGGATCGAGGCCGCAAGGTCAGCGGCGCGTGCGTTTGTGGAGAAGCAACCCAAGAACGTTCGCATAGGAGTCGTCTCGTTCAGCAACAACGCGTCGATAGTGCAAGCGCCAACTAGCGATCGCGAAGCGGTGCTGGCGGCGATCAATCGTCTTACGCTCCAGCGTGCCACGGCCGTCGGAAGCGGCATCTTGACTTCGCTGGATGCGATCTTCGAAGACCCCGGGCCCAGGCCAACACCATCGCGCGACTCGCTTGCAGCCCCTGAGCCGACCCCGGTGCGGACGCCGGTGCCTCGTGGCACCTACGCTCCAGCGATTGTCGTCTTGCTCAGCGATGGCCAGAGCAACACGGGACCTCTTCCGCTGCAAGCATCCAAGCAAGCGTCAAATCGTGGCGTGCGCGTCTACACGGTTGGCGTGGGCAACCCGGATGGGACGGTGCTGAGGTTCGACGGACGCTCTATCCGCGTGCGGTTGGACGAGGAGACGCTCAAACGCATTGCCGAGGAGACGGACGGCGAGTATTTCAAGGCCGACAGCGAAACCGATTTGCGCCAGATCTACGAAAAGCTGAGCACCGAATTCGTCTTCAGGGGAGAGCAGACCGAGCTTACGGCTGGTTTCACGGGCTTCGCGACTCTACTCTTGCTCATCGCCGGAACGCTTTCCCTGATGTGGTTCAGCCGGTTGCCTTAGGCAAATACGCCGCCACGCTCGCCGTGCCGTAGCCGCACCTTTCACAGGTGCGCGGACTCCCTTGCCTTACCCAATCTCCCCGCCACGCTCACCTGCGCCCAGGCTCCCGACCCATCGCGAGCAGATTGACTCCACTCCCCTTCCTTGGTAACATGGCGGTGCTGAGCCAGGAGGGTTGGAGAATTGGTGCGAGCCGAAGCCACATACCTCCGAGGCAAATTGCCCGATTTACTTTTTGACGTTCCTCCTGTTGGCTCGTCCGGGTCTTGTTTGTCTTTGAAGAGGGTCGCGCGTGAGACTCAATGTACCGAACCGTTTGCTCGTTCTGCTGGCTGTTGGCTTGATCAGTGCAGCGCTGGTAGGAGCAGTGCCGACGGTGGGGCAGATGGTCAGCGAGCGGGAGGACATCATCAGCCAGCAACTGCTTTCCAAAGAGACGATCGCACTGGCTCCACCCGTAAGGCCACGCGGGGAGCAGCGTCGTGAGGGTGGTCCTCGCTTGCGCGACGACTGGTTCTACTTCCTCCGCACGGCAGGCGACCCAGGATTCACCTTGCAAGAGGCGGCTGCCAAGCGTGCGCTGGCGGCCAACAGCGTCGTCGATGTGATGAGACAGCGGCGGCAGGGCCTTTGGCGGCACGCAGGACAACGGTACGTTGCGCAAGTTGAACTCCAGCAGCGCGTGGTGGGACTACGCTGGCGGCGACGGTGGCCAGGTGATCGTGGACCAGACTGACCCGCACTACGTCTACGGGACGTATTACTTCCTCAGTCCATTCCGATTCACGGATGGTATGCTGGGAGATTTGTTCACCAATGAGCTTATCGTGGACGGGATCGATACGAACGACCGCTCGGCTTTCTATGTTCCGATGGCGATGGACCCGCAGAATACGAGTTGGCTCTTTCTGGGCAGCTACCGGGTGTATCGCACGAACAATCGCGGCGATCTATGGACGGCCGTGAGCCCCGATTTGACAGGCTGCTCGAGTGGCCGGTGTGTCTTGAGCGCTCTGGGCCCCGGCGCCAATGCGCCCGCACTATATGTCGGCTCGGCTCAGGGGCGGGTTTACCTGACTGCCAACGCCGGCTCCGGTTCGCCGACCTGGACACGCGTCGACGGGCTGCCGCTGCCGGCGCGGCCGGTGACTTCGTTCGCGGTCGATCGTACGAACTACCGTGTTGCCTACGTTGGCTACGGAGGGTTCAACGGGGCGACGCCTTCGACTCCCGGCCACGTTTTCAAGACGAGTGACGGGGGCCAGTCGTGGGTGGATGTTACCGGGAACTTGCCCGACGTGCCGGTGAACTCGCTGGTGCTGGACCCGAGCTTCCCAAACACGCTTTACGCGGGCACGGACGTGGGGCCGATGGTCACCACGAACGGAGGGTCGAGTTGGGCACCGCTGGGCACGGGCTTTCCAATCGTGACGGTATGGCAGTTGGACCTTAACTCTGTAACGCGCCAGTTGGTGGCCGCCACGCACGGTCGAGGTGTGTGGAGACTGGACCTTAGCGACGTGAGCGCACCGGTGCTGCAGATCGGCAAGGTGGCTAGCAGCGTGCCGGCGGGTCCAGGAAGCCTCATCACCTACACCCTGACCATCACTAACGCCGGCAACGCGGTGGCCAGCGGCGTCACCATCACCGACCCAGTTCCCACAAACACAACCTTCGTTTCCGCAGACGCCGGCGGGAGGCTATCCGGAAGCGATGTGGTTTGGGACGGCCTGACGATATCCGCCGGAGGAAACATCGTCGCGACTTTCACCGTTCGGGTGGCGTCATCAGGAGCAGTTTCGGCGGGTTCGGTGATTACCAATGCCGGCTACCTGGTTTCATCGGCCTCAGGCGCCTCGGCCACCGGGAGCCCGGTGGCGGTGACGCTTGTGCAGCTCTATGCAGTTTCGCTGGCGCCGAGTAGCTATTCCGACGCAACGCGTGCCGGACAGGTGATCACTTACAGCGCCACCGTCCGAAACGTCGGCTCAAACTTCGACAACTACTCGCTGACTTCGAGTGGCAACGTATGGCCAACCACGTTCTGGGACATCGGCGGCGACACGCCGATAATGAGCACGGGGAGCGCAGCGCCGGGGGAGACGGCGCGATTTGTTGTGAGAGTAAGCGTACCATCCAGCGCTTCCAATGGCGCGGAAGATGTGGCAACCGTTAGCGTCACTTCCATGGGAAACCCGTCGGTAAGTAGCTCGACCACGATCAGCACGACGGCGATAACGCGCTCTGTATTGTTGGTCGACGGCGACGGAGATAGCCCCGACGTGAAATCGTACTATCAGGCTGCGCTTGATGCGACAGGAAACAGCTACAACTACTGGAATCTAGCAGCAAACGCTATGCTGCCGCTCAGCTACCTGAATGCACATAGCACAATCGTTTGGTTCACAGGCAGCTTGTGGCCCGGCCCGATAACGCCCCACGAGAGCAGTCTGGCGGCTTTCCTGGACGGCGGCGGTCGCCTGTTCCTATCTGGAATGGACATTCTGGACCAAGGGGCAGGGACGACGAGCTTCGTGCGGAGCTACTTGCACGTGAATTGGGATGGCACGGAGAGACAAAACGACATCCCAACGGCGACCGTAACGGCGGCTGCGGTCAACACAGTGACGGGAGGTATGGGGACGATTACGCTGAACGCAGCAGCGGTAGGGCTCAGCAACTATATGAACGAGATCACGCCGATGGCACCTGCAGCACCGGCCTTCCTGGACGCTCGCGGACAGCCGAATGCAATCACAGTGACGGACGGCAATTACAAGGTCGTGTTCCTGGCGTTCCCGTTTGAAGCGCTGGGCACGGCAAGCAATCGCAGCGATTTGATGAGGAGGATCATCGACTACTTCAGGTCGAGCGGGCCGCATAAGTCGTATTTCCCCGTTCTCAGGAAGTAAGAGATCACAACGGCGTCGACGCGCGAAGTACGTGGGGACCGATTTCGCTCAGGGAGCGGGCGCCGATGAGGGCCATAGCCACGTCGATCTCAGTAGTCAATAGCTCAAGCGCGCGGGCGAGGCCCTCCTCACCATCAGCCCCGAGGCCCCACATAAGCAGCTTGCCGATGAGCACGGCTGTGGCACCAATGGCCAGCCCCTTAACGACGTCGGTGCCACGCACGAACCCGCTGTCGACCAGGACCTCGGCGTGTCCGGCGATGGCCTGGACGATCTCTGGCAACACTTCAATCGTGGCCGGCGCGTGGTCTAACTGGCGTCCACCGTGGTTGGAGACGTACACGCAGTCGACGCCGTGCTCCACGGCCCGCGCGGCGTCATCGGCCATCATTACGCCCTTCAGGATTAGAGGCAGGCGTGTGATATCGCGGAGCCAGGCAAGGTAGTCCCAGGATAAGCCAGCCTGATTCCGCTGAACGGCAGGCAATCCGCCGACGACGTCGACCAGGTTGGGGCGAGTTTCCATCGCCTGGCGGGGGAAGTAGCGGTTTTCGAGGTCGCGGTCGCGCCGGCCGTACATCGCTACGTCGGCGGTGATGCAGAGGGCAAAGTAACCGGCAGCCTCGACACGACGAACGATCCGTTTCACCCAGTCGCGGTCGCCGTAGTTGTATAGCTGGAAGACGAGAGGGCTAGAAACACCCGCGGCAACCTCTTCGAGAGACGGTGGTGAGACGGTGCTGATGAAGGCGACAGTGCCCGCACGTTCGGCGACCCGTGCGACGGCGAGGGACGCGTCGGGATGAAAGTTTCCCAGCGAACCGACGGGTGCCAGCATCACTGGTGTGGAGAGACGCTTGCCCAGAAAGGTGGTGGAGGTGTCGCGCTCGCGCACGTCGACCAGCACTCGCTGGCACAGGGCAAGGCGCTCGAGGGCGACGCGGTTGCGCCTGAGTGTGGTTTCGGTGTCGGCGCCACCGGAGGCGAAGTCCCAGAGGTGGCGGGGCAGCTTCTCTTCCGCGGCGCGAATGATCTCCGGTATGGTCAGGAACTCTGTCATTACGTCTCCTCCTGTGGCGGTCATCATAGCAATGCTTCGGGAGAGTGTCAAGGATGCCAATCTACCTGGCTGGCATGAATATTGCAGCAACGTAAGCTTGTTTACATAGCAAGGAGCGCGCCTGCCCCAAGCACAAGAAAGGAGGTCCGAGATGAGTCTGTACATGCTGCAAGCGGCATACACGCCGGAGAGCTGGGCGAAGCTCACCAGAAATCCTCAGGACCGGACGCAGGTGATAAGAGAGGGGCTGCAGAAGCTGGGCTGCAAACTGGTGAGCTTCTATTTCGCGTTCGGCGAGTACGACACTGTGGTGGTCTTCGAGGCACCTGATGAGGCTGCCGCGGCGGCTTTCCCGATTTCGCTCGCCGCCACCGGCGCGTTCAAAGCTGTCAAAACCACGGTCCTCATCACGCCTGATAGAGCCACGGAGGCGATGCGGAAAGCGGCGGCGACACCGTATCAGGTGAAGATGTAGAGACCACCTGCCTCACCACAGGCGGTAGGTGTGTCCAAAGACGCTTGGTATAGGCAAATAGAGTCATGGCGAGAAATCCGGGGACAGGGCAAGTGAAAAGACCCGGCGAGGGGGCGCGCGCGCCCCATTCACGGGCGACGGACGAGGCATCGGGCGCCATCTCGCCCGAACTGGCGCTCGACAGCCACAGTTCGCTGCTGGAGACCATCCTGGATACGATGTCCGAGTCTGTATACGTGGCCGACCCGTCAGGGAATCTCCTGGTGGTGAACAGGAGCTTCGCAAGCTTAATTGGAGCCAGAAGCAAGGAGGAGGCTTCGCGCTCCCTCGCCGAATACAGGCGGTTGCTGAAGCCACGGCGTCCCGATGGCGCGCCAATGCCACCAGAGGAAATGCCGATGAGTCGTGCGCTCCGTGGTGAGAGCTTCACGAACGCCGTGGTTTTGATCACGCCTTTCGGTGGCAGAGGCGACCGTTACCTGAGCGTGAGCGGCGCCCCGATCCGGGATGCGACAGGTAACGTCGTAGCGGCGCTCAGCGTGGCGCGTGACATCACGGAGAGCAAAAAGGCGGAGGAAGCGCTTCGGGAGAGCGAGCAGCGATTCCGCAAGGTCTTTGAGGAAGGGCCGCTGGGGATGGCCATAGTCGGCCTGGACTACAGGTTCGTCAGCGTCAACCCGATGCTCTGCCGGATGGTCGGCTACACGGAGCAGGAACTGATGTCACTTACGTTCCCCGACATAACCCATCTCGAGGACGTCGACAAGGACGTGGCACTGGCAGCACAACTGTTTAGAGGAGAGATACAACACTACACAGTCGACAAGCGCTATGTCAACAAGAACGGGATGACCTTATGGATCAATCTGACCGCTTCGTTGATTCGAGGCGCGGACGGCCAGCCACTGTATGGCCTGGGGATGATTCAAGACATCACCGAACGAAAGCGGGCGGAGCAATTCCGAGAAGAGTACGTCTGGCTGGTCTCACACGACCTGCGGAATCCGCTGCAAATCGTTCAGGGGCAGGCGCAGATGATCCAGCGATTTGTGGATCTGGAAGACGTCGTACGCGCCTCCGCGACTTCTATCGTAAGCAATGCCAAACGGATTAACCTGATGATTCAAGACCTGGTGGACTCGGCGCGGCTGGAGACCGGCCAGTTGGAGCTTGAGAAAGAGACTGTTGACCTGAGATCTCTCGTGCTGGAGCTGCTAAAGCCAGCGAAAGGAGTGGTGGATGTCGAGCGGATTCGGGTGGACATGCCAGCAGGCCTGCCGGCCGTGGACGCCGACCCGGATCGGCTCGAGCGCATTCTGACAAACCTGCTAACCAACGCGCTGAAGTACTCGGAGCACGAGACCGAGGTCACGCTCAAGGCCGGGATAATCCAGGGGGAGATGCTGGTGTCGGTGACGGACCGTGGTCCGGGCATTACCCGGAAGGATTTGCCGCACCTTTTTGAGCGGTTCTACCGGGCCAGAGGCGCGAGAAGAGTCGAAGGCTTGGGCCTGGGGCTTTATGCCACGAAGATGCTCGTCGAGGCACACGGTGGACGAATATGGGTTGAGAGCGAGGTGGGGAAGGGAACCACACTTTACTTCACGCTAGCGCTCGATCGTGGGCGGGTTTGAACCTGCTTCTACCACTCAAGCTTGAATCTCGCAGGGGGCTTCGGGCAGCGCGGCCAGCGTCGAAGGCGCCTGGACAGAAGCAACCTGGAGACCCACTAGGCCGGTGCTGAGCTTGCTGATCTGGCCGGCCATTCTACTACGGGAGTTCGTTAGCCTGGTTATGGCGTCGGGTATTGGGCCTTCGAGCTCTCGCTGCAGATGATCGATCGCATCGCGAGCGCTCTGCAAATAGGCATCCAGTCTCTGAGGATCGAGGGTCTGCGAGCTTTTCAGTATGGTCTGGAAGACCAGTAAGAGATAAGGTACGAAAAGGCTGTAACTTACGAGGACGACGTTGTTCTTGTAGGCATCTATCTGGGCAGAGGAGCAAAGATCGTACACTGCGTCCGGAACCACGGCAATGCCGAAGTTGACCGTTACATTGGGATCGATGTACTTGGTAACCTCTTTCGCCTTCTCGGATACCGTTTTCTCAATCTGACCCTTGAGGGATTGCCTTTCGTCAGAGCTGTCACAACACGCAAGCCGTTCCAGTAGATCGGTCGCCGGCCACTTGCTGTCGATGGGCAGCACCAGGTTATTGGGCAGGCGAAGGCCAAACTCGACGATCTTGTTGCCAACTTTGAAGCCGCGCACCTGCCAATCGGGCGGGAAATTGGCAAACACCGCTTCCAGGATGTTCTCGCCGGCAGCGCCTTTGGTTTGAGTGCCGGCGATAACCGCCTCCAGTCGCCGCACCGATTCGGCCATCTGGTATTCGAGGTCCTGACGCGCCCTGGCGCGCGCCTGCAAGTCCGTGAGGTCTGTCTTGGCGCGCGCCAGCTCATCGCGGATGGCTGACGTGGTTTCGCTGAGCCCTCGGGCCACGGTGGACGTTTCTACAAGGCCGGTTTGGAGGGCGCCGATGCCCTGGCTCACACGGGTCTGCCCTTGCTCCATGCTCTGGACTCTTTCGGACAGCCGTGTGAGCTCGATCTGGACCTGCGCCAGGTTCTGCAGCGAAGCTGAAAGCTCGGCCAGGCCTTGCGGTTTGCGGAGCAACGCGATGGCGACCAGAATGAGCAAGGCGACGACCAAGAGGGTCAGGACGACGAGTAATGGCGTGTCCATCGCTGTTGTCACCAGCCTACTTGATGAGGACGTTCAAAACGAATTTCCAGGCAGCTTTTTCGCCACCTTGCCAGGGTCGGCTGTAATCCAGAGAAACCGTGGCGTTGCCCGGCTTCAGTGGCTTGAAAGCCCATAGCATCCTGCCTGCAGCCCCCGGACGGTTGGCCTCTGGGGCCACGTATCGGCTCTCGGTCTGGCGCAGCACGCCCGCATTCGTCACCTGGGCCGGTTCCCATTGGAACCCCGTGGTGGGGTTCGAGCAAAGTGTAACGGTCAGCGAGTCGCCAACGGCAAGCTCGACGTCCCTAGTGATGGTGCGCTCCCCACTCAGCTCCTCGCAGGACGCCTCGACGGCCACTTGCTTCGGTGATGACGCGCAGGCGAGCAGAGATGGCAGCATCGCAGTCAGAAGCCCCACCACGGCCAAGCCCCGCTTCAGTTTACGGCACGACCTTTCCAAATCAGTTGGGGATGCCATTCGTCCATGTTCTGGCGCTGAAAATGGCCAGTGCATTGAGCCGGAGTCCAGATTGGCTGGAAGCCCTTTTCTTCTCCCAAGCATGGAGGGATGTTACAGTACCCTGGCTCGGTTGTCAAGGAGGAGTATTGCCGGCAAAGAGGGCTTGCGCAGCGGTTCAAGGCAGATTTGCACCCAGTGCAGCACAATAGCAACCGCAATTAGGCGCATCGGGCCTCTGCGTCATTTACGGAATTTTGCCTCGTCTGATTTTCTCAAGACATTCTTTGTGTGCGAACCCTCTACCGACCAACCGCCCTGTGGCCTGCGGGTCAGAATCGAAAAGGGCCTGAACCTTCGCGTCTCGTATGTTCAGCAGTTTGCCGCAAATCGTGCAGCGGCGTAATTCATCCGACAAGCTTGTCCTCCTCTTTCATGTTGGTTCGCACATCGGGCGGCCCCACTGCAATCAGGTCCGACACAGACCCTCAAGGCCTTCGCCCACACATGTCGGCCGCACGGATCGACCACACATGCTTGGGGTACCTGCCTCCCGCCTTGCTGTAGGCTAGCCTGCCACCGTGCATCTTGCCGGTGGACAACAGAACCGTCGCCGGGGGAACGCTTTGGCATACGTCCTTCTTGCCGCCCTAGCGCCGCTTGACAGCATTATGGCAGCATCAGCTTCTTGGGCTCAGAAGCCGCTCTTTGGCGCCGTCCCTAACCTTTGCCCTCTTACAGCCAAAAATAGGGTACGCCGTCCCTATAGCGGCCCTCTTGGCCGCCGTGCGTGGGAGTGAACCCACCTGAGACACGCCGCAGGTACCTCGCAATGGTTTTGAAGGACGATCCAGGCGTGTCGGCTAGCCTAACTTCCGCAGCTAAAACTAAGTAGGAACATGGGTCAAAAACCAATCTCAAAGGGTGGATAGGGGGATTCTCTTACTTGGGCATAGTAGTCTTCACGACTGCGCGAACAACCCATCATTGCATCAAAATACGGTTTCTTCACCCTGAGCTGGCGAGCCATCTTGGCCTCCAAGTTGGCGCCAACATCCGATTTGTTGTGCGATACCATTGTCGCAATCTTCGGCAGCCCTGGCAATTCGAGTTCGCACCATCTGTGATCTGGACTTCGACTCCTGGCTTTCGAAAATCCGAACTTACCCTGGAGTAGGTCTTCTATATCACGCGGCTTGCGTGGCATAGATTGGCTCCAAGTCTTCGATAGGACGTAGGTAGCGCCGGAGTCGTTGGAGGAGCAACCTGGTTTCTTGACTCATGGGCGGTGTGTTTAGGAGTTCATAATATTCGATCAGGGAAATAACGTAATCTTCAACGGCGTCGGCTAATGTATCTGCTGTGCCATAAACAGCGAAAACATCATCAGATGCGATGAAAGTGCCGTCTTGCTCCTGCTCAAGTCTTACCGGCAAATCTTGAGTAATTAGCCACCCCGGCACAGCAAGGCCGCCGAGAATGACAAGCGGAGATACTCGATAGTAGCCCCCAGACACCTCGGCAGCACGAGTTACCAACCGATGTGCATCCGTGCTTCCCGCCGCAACAATCGCGGTGTCCATAAAGCTAATCTGGCTCCTCATCGACGTGGCCTAGAGATCGTTGAATCTGCTGTTGGAGGACATTGACGAAGACCGGCATTCGTTCCTTTGATACGATGATCCTGGCAACGCATTCAGCCCGCACAGCCTGCATTTGCTCCAATTCCTTTTTCACGACATCTGGTGAACCGATTACCAACGGTGGCCGCGCCTCAAAGAAAGAAATGATGAATTCTTGGCCAGAAAACTGAACGGCCATATTAGTCGCGTATCGGCTAATAATGCTTTCTGGAACATACCATTCGAGTGGGAGCGCAAGGCCCTGTTTCTCTGTGTTTTCCTGCTTCTTCGGTTTCTCTGCAGCCATAAGAATCTCCTTGCAAGTATGCTGCAATTGGCAAGCCAGAGTTTGACAAACACCTCAGTGCAATGTACCACCCCAGCTAGCCCATGTCAATAAGCCCTCAATTCACATCTATTGACATCTTTCAGACCTGCACGGCAGGCAGGCCCTCTCTTTTGGCGGGGGTGCGTGGGAGTCGAACCCACCCGAGACATCCCGCAGATGCCTCGCAACGGTTTTGAAGGACGATACAGGCGTGTTGCTGCGTGCTGCCACGTGATAATTGGTTGATGTATCAGCCCTTAATATCTTAGCCCATCCGCCCCCGTGCTAGTGCGTGTTGTTAGTTTTGGTGTCAGTTTTGGTGTCAGCACATATTATACCACTTCCCGTCAACGCGGGAGGAACTCACGCATCTGGCTGCTGCCCTTTGCGCCTACGACATAAACGACCGAAACGACAAAAGGTCATGGCGACCAAGTACGGTTCAGGAATTTGGGTGCCATTTCGGTGCCAAGGGAATTCTTTCAAAACCTAACATACGGCGGTAAAGTTTGTCTCAGTAATCTGTATGATCATCCGTTTGTCTGAGGACTTCTGAGCTTGAAGGTACGCAAATTCAATCCATTCAGCAAGCGCTTTCACACGCTGGGTCGCCCTCACAGGGCTGCATCGAAGGCTAATGCGGCCCAACTTGCGGAAGCTTTGCCGTTCTCCTCGTGCCACTCGCTTAACAAGAGAACGGAAATCTTTGTCCAGAGTAACGACAACAGCGCCCATGAAATCGCCGCCTATACTAATAACAGGGTCTTTAGTCCCAGACCCGAAGTACTCGCGCACAAATCTCACATCATGACCGCGCCCAGCTAGGACCCTGCCAACATCGACAGGAACGCATTCGTCAACAAGGAGAAGCATTCTTATCTTTTGTAACTCTAACTTGCTTGCTTCACTTGACGTGCATTCTCGCGCCGTTGCCTCTCGTACTCTAGCGCTTCTTGCACGTCTTCAGGGGTGAGACGTGGATATTGGCTAATGATTTCGTGAACACCGTACCCTGCTTCGTGAAAGTCCCAGACCACTGACGTGGGAATACGTGTCCCGGCCAATCTTGGAGCGTTGTGGAGAGTGTAGCGATTGCGCTCGATCCGTCCGATCTGATCAGGTGTGCGGTCGCGCAGTCTCATGGCAGCTTCGCGAATTTCGTCAGCGACCTTGATCATCTCGAAGGTCATCACCTGTTGCCTTGGCGATACGCCCGCCATGCGTTTTCCTGACTCGGGATCGTCAAAGAAGACGTGTCCACCGCCAACATAGAATGTCAACTCAGCCCAAGGGTTGTCGTAGTGTTTTGCAAACCAGTCTTTGACCTTCCGCAATTCTTGAAGCGAGACTTTGTGCTCATTGCGGAGAACGGCGAGCGTGCGAAGGCCGACGACATCACGGAACGAATATACACGACTGAATGGGGTGCGCCGGTTTTCCTGAGTGTAGCGAGCTACAAAGAAGCCCTTGTTATCCCAATGCGTCAGTTGACGTACCGAAACACCAGTCAGACGAGAGACCTGCTCAATGCTGAAAGCCAACATATCATCCATCATTCGGCTTGATCCTCTCCGCTAATTTAGGAAAAAGCGGCTGGTTCGCTGTCAAGCCCAGCATAGCAACTTTGAAGGGCCAAGTCAATCACTTGGGGCCAATATGCAAGCCCCCAAAGACCATTCGTTAACAAACACGATTCGTGGTTCGTCATTGCCATTTCTTGCCCTGCTCGATCACAATAAACTCCTGCAAGTCCTTCCACTGAATCCTGTAACCTGTCTTGCCCCCCTGGGAGCTCGTGGTAGTCGGGTCAGTTGGGAAACGCTTCCGCAATGGCCTTCGTGGTCATAGGTCGCGAAACTTACTACGACATAGACGACTTTGACGACAAAAGCCGGGTGACGCCACCTCGGTAACACTGGCGTCACGGCGCTAAAGCAACCGCTTCAGGCCGCTTGGCAAGAGGCAGCGCCAGTTGGCGGCGTGAAGCACTCCCTTCAGGGCCCCCCAGCTAGCAGATTATCAAGGACTCTATTGACTTTATGGCAGATGGATGCTATGTTACCTTCACGTCACCTATTCCTGCAGTTGCCTCCGTTGCTAGTACGAAAATACGCTAACCACAAAGACACAAAGAACACAAAGGGAAATTACTGACCTGTGCATAGAGAGCTAAACATAGTAACCAGCATGGCGGATACAGCCTTGAATCACCTGACGCTTGTGGCGGAGCCTTGCCGTCGCAAGCCGCAACTCGCGACGCAAGCTCGGGATGTCGGAGCAGCACCGATTCCGCAACTCGACCTGCTTGAGGCACTGCCAGACACCTTCGTCTGGATTCAGTTCGGGCGCATATCCCGGCAACTGCTCGATGTGCAGGCGCTGGGAACGCCCATTGGCC
Organism: Chloroflexota bacterium; assembly: GCA_016210495.1. Next base: position 51,447 of record JACQUC010000200.1, on the reverse strand, counting down.
AGGAAGTCCTTTACGACTTGACCGCGGTGAATGGGAGAGCCATCCCAGATCACCAACAGCATGCCAGGAACGTGATGCAGCAGGTGACGGAGAAACCGAACCACGTCTGGGCTGCGGAAAGGACGCTCTTGAGTAGAGCAGTAGAGCGCTCCTTCCAGCGTAATGCCGCTGATGGCCGCCACGTGATCACGCGTCAACGGGACGCGCAGGACTGGCGTCCGGCCCCGTGGGGCATAGGTCCGCACGACTGCCGGCAACAGGTAGAAGCCCGATTGATCTATCCAGATGATGGTGCGCCCTTCAGTCTCGGCCTTTTTTTGAGTGCTGGCCAGCGTTCGGCGTACCACGCCGCAATACTCTGCTCGTTGCGTTGGGTAGCTCGGCGAATCGGTTTCTGGACACTCCAGCAAATCGTACGTAGGAGGCGACTGACATGCGCGCGATTGTAGCGGACGCCAAACTCCCGCTCGATCAACACGGCTACGCGGGCAGTCGTCCAGACTGCGCCCCGAAACCCGAAGGCCTCCGCCCCACGCTCCAACAGGTGCGGCAGGCGTGCAACTTGCTCGGTCGTCAACCTGGTCCCCGGCCCAGGTCCTGGATGGCGGTGCAACGCTTCGATGCCTTCGGCCCGTGCGCGCTTCAGCCAGTGACTCACTGCCCCGGGCGTAACGCCCAGTGCAGCCGCGACATGGCACTGCTTCCAGCCCTGGCGGAAGAGTTCCCACGCCCGGAAACGACGACCCTCTTTCCAGTCGTGGGGCTGAGCTGGTCTTGTGTGTATCATACCACTCGGTGCGGCACATTCCAGGCCACCTTTAGATATCTATGCACAGGTCAGTAGAAGAGAACTTCGTGTCCTTCGTGTCCTTCGTGGTGAACGTCCCCGGGTTTTCGTCCTTGGTGGCGTCCAGCCAAGGGCATGATTAACTGGTGCGAATCGAGCGGGGCGGATAGTACGGCCAGCTGTGTGGGGCGCCTGGTTGTAGGCGCTTCTGGCTTTCTACGGATACGGCACGTCGTGGAACCGTGGTTGGTTTCTGCAATACTCCGGAGGACGCGATGCGGCTCTGTTCTGTGAATGCAGCGCTATTCCTCGTGCCCGGACTATTCCTCGTAGTCTACTTGTCGGCCCAGTTCGGGTCAGCAGCAGCCCCCGAACCGCCGCCAGCCGAGATTCGCCCAAATGCGCTCCTGTTTCAGCCACAGGATAAGAGACCACTTGGTGTTGGGGTCAACCCCGGGCTTGCCGGCAGTTACTCCCCGGGTGAACTCATAGTCGCCCTTCAAGCCGACCGCAGGGCGCAGGGGCTTGCCGTGCTCTCTTCAACATCAGGAATTAACATTGTGCGCAGGATAATACCCGATCCGGAGACCCTCTTGATATCTGTACCGGTCGGTGGGGAGCAATCAATCAAGGACATCCTGGAGCGGTCCGGCCTCTTCATCTACGTGGAGGTGAACGCCGTCCTTAGTCTTCCACCCACGCCCGTAGGAATCCCAGCCGCGAGGCGTGGGCCGGGCGTTCAGTTCAGCCCGAATGACCCCCTCTACGGATGGCAGTGGGGCTTGCAAGCTGTTGGCGCTCCACTGGCGTGGGATATCAACCGCGGTTCAAACTCCATATTAGTTTCGGTGATCGATTCCGGATTCGATGTGGGGCATCCGGATCAGCCACTCAACCTGTACAGAGGGTTGGACTACGTGGACGGGGGTAATGTTAGCTACGACGGCTATGGGCATGGCACTCACGTGGCGGGCATCATCGCCGCGAGGACCAATAACGGAATAGGGGTTTCCAGCTTGGCACACGGCGTCTCCGTGGCGATTTGGCGTGTGTTGGACTCCTCTGGCAGGACTACCGCAGCGTTGACAGCTCAGGCGATTGTGGATGCAACGAACTCTGGCTCGCGTGTGCTCAATCTAAGCCTTGGTGGCACCGTGGACTTCAGCACCCTTCGCAATGCGGTGGCTTACGCGGTAAGCCGAGGAGTTCTCGTCGTCGCCTCAAGCGGCAATTGTGGCACCGTTGACTCTGGATGCCCTGTCGAAAACCCGATCGAATATCCAGCAGCCTATCCAGGAGTCGTTGCTGTGGGGGCAACAGAGCAAGGGGACGGTATCGCGTCATACTCAGGTCATCGCAGCTACGTCTCTGTGGCTGCGCCAGGGAGCCGGGTTCTGTCGTCGGTTCCGAGGTGGGCAGGCAGCTACGACGAGTTCAGCGGCACTTCGATGGCAGCCCCCCACGTATCTGCTCTTGCTGGTCTGGTCTGGTCGATCAATCCCAATCTAAGCGCGGCACAGGTTCGAGTCATTATGGAATCGACCGCCGTCGACAGGGGTGCTCCTGGCAAGGATGACTACTATGGGTTCGGTCGTATTGATGCCTTTACAGCACTTCAAGCAGCCCGCAACTCGGTTCCCACGCCTACTCCCACCCCGTCGACGACCCCCACGCCGACCCGCACGCCAACGCCGACCTTCACCCCAACCCCCACACCCACGCCGACACCGACGCCTACGCCGCACGTCGTGCAATTGCCCCAGACTGGCGGCAGCACCATCTTTCACGGCGGGCGGGTGCAGCTTGACGTACCCGATGGAGCATTAGGCGTTCCCGTTTCCGTGGCTTATTCTCCCCGCGGGGTTCCGGTATATATGGAGCACGGAAAGAACGTTTTCGCTTTCGAGCTCACCGGTTGCAACCTCCTGAACGGGCTCCCTGTTGGCCAGTTATCCACCGACGCGGCTCTCACGCTGAGGTATACTGACGCTGAGGTAGCTGGGCTCAGAGAACAGGGGCTCAAAGTTCGCAATCTGGTCCCAGGGCGGGTATTGAGTGGCAGTATTAACCCGACTGCAAACACGGCGACAGGATCCACAAGAGAGACGGGCCTGTTTGCCCTTGTCGGTGAGCAATGGCGCACGTATCTGCCCTTGATCGGAGCGAGCGCCGGCGCTGCCAGCGCCACAGGTAAAGGACCTGAGACGCAATTAGCCCTCGTCTCCTCGATGCTACCCACGCCAGTTCCTTGTGCGGTGTCAACGCTCACTCCAACCCCAACGCCGACATCGACGCCCACTGCCACAATGACCCGTACGGCAACGCCCACGGCTACGAATACGCCCACTCCTACGGCAACGCCAACACCAACGTCGACGTCAACAGCGACTCCGACCAGTACGCCCACTCCGACCAACACGCCGACGGCTACCGCAACTCCTTCTTTGCAGCTTATTGCGAAACTCCCAATGGAACAAGCGTACGCGGTCGCTGTTCAGGGGCGAAATGTCTACGTTGGCGAATCTGGATTCTCTGTCGTTGACGTTTCTGTGCCCGAAACTCCAGCGCTGACAAGCAGGGCAATTAGAGGTGGCACGTGGAAAGACATTCAGGTAGTCGGGCACCTTGCTTACATTGCAGGGGGGCTGTCGGGACTCAAGGTCGTGGATGTCGCTGACCCCGCGAATCCCGTTCTAGGACCCTCGTTCGATACGCCAGGGAGCGCTCTACGTGTCGCCATTTCGGGAAACTATGCCTATGTCGCCGATTCGGAACGAGGCTTGCGGGTGGTTTCAATCACGGATACTGCCCACTTGTGGGAGGTGGGGTCCTATGCCCCCTCGGGCTTTTTCGCAACGAGTGTGGCGGTCTCTGGAACCTATGCGTACGTTGGCTCGGACCAGCTCTACATCATCAACATCTCTGATCCTGCCAGCCCCACACTTGCTGGCAATACTGAGGGGGCCGCCATAAACGCCAACGACGTGAAGCTAGATGGAGCCCACGCCTATTTGGCTGGCGGAAACAAAAAGCTATGGGTAGTCAATGTTGCCAATCCCAGTGACCTCACTGGGGTTTCAATGGACGTCCCGGATACGGTATGGCGCGTGGCGATCCAAGGGCAATATGCGTTCCTCGCTGCGCACGGGTCTGGAGTACGGGCGGTGGACATCGCTGACCCAGTCCACCCGGTGGAGGTCGCGTCATATTATGAACCGGGCACTTCTTATGGGATTGCTGTTAGCGGCGCCTACGTCTACGTTGCGCATGACAACGGCGGCTTCTTGATTCTAAGATTCAGTGGGCGTTGACTGTGTGGACACTGACAATGATGGCATCAAGGGGCACGTCTTGGCACGAGCGCCTCGTTGCCCGCAATCGTTTCGCCTCCGCTATCCGCAACGTTCACCTGCTGCCCACCACCGGCCGCTAGGTTCACTTGCCCGGCGTTCTGGATCACCACTGCCGGGGAGTAACGCCGCAGGTCGCGCAGCGCTCGCAATGTCCGCAAGAATAGTCTGTTGAACCTGTCGACCATCGCGCCGCTCTGTTCCACTGCCTCGACGTGGGAGACTGTCGGCGCCGTCCATTTTCCTTCGCGGTCCACGCACGCCTGCTCCCTAATTGCCTCCACGGAATTTAGCCAGCGAAGCCGGTTGAGCCAAAACAAATACGCGCTGTGGGCTTGGGTGAGGGTGTCTACCAGGGCCGCCTCGATGCCCCCGCGGGGCCGCCACTCTTCGCGGAAGGCGCAGCGCAGAACGAGGAACTGCGCGCGCTCCCACGGCGAGCCACAGGATTCAAGCGCCTTGGCCGCCCGGTCGCCGCTCTCAAGTTCGTCCCGGGCCTCGGCGGCAATCCGTCCCCACACCGCTTGAGCGGCATCGGGGTCGGCCTCGGCCAGGGCGTTCAGCCCCCACCAGTCGACCTGTTGTGCCGGTGCATTCTTGGTTCGCTCGTGCCAGTCCACATCATTTCGACCGGCGGCTTTAACCTCAGCCTCAGCTACCGTCATTGTATCTCGCTCCTGGTAAAAGCGGAGCATTTGCACTTTCGCGCTGGCCATCTCCCGGGCTAGCTCACGGGCGAGGGTCAAGGCTTCGGGCGTCACTGGCCGTACGAGTCCTATATCACTCATGGCCTGCCCACCTGTCGCACTGTATCAAGGTACGCGCTGTACCGCTGGCGCCAGAGCTCGTGGAGCCGGCGTTGGTCGGCCGCGCGCTTACGCCGAGCCTCACACTCGCTCCTGAACGCTCCCACATCTTCGGGGCGCAAATAATGCTTGCGAAGTCTTCCCTGCTCCCGCCAGAACAAACAGTAATAAGGGCCGTGAAGCGAGCCCCGTGCACATCCACAATTCGGCTTGCCGCAACGCCGATACTGGATACAGACTGCTCCTTTGCCTGCCTTGGGTAACGTTTTCACGTGATTCATTTTTGTTGGTAGACTAATCATCAATTCCGCCATCCGCGCCCTCCGCAATGGTTTTGCGTGCAAGCAGCGATAATTGATCCTCAACCAGCTTGTATTCCTCGATCAGTTCGAGCCACGTTGCTTCAGCCCTGGCTGCATCTTTGCCGCTCGCCTTCAGCTCGACAATGACATCAGTCGCTTTGTTCAGCCTGGCCACCAACTCATCGCGTGTGCTAAACAAGTGGCCCAGGTCTGGCTTGGCCAACGGCTCCTTGACCCCGCCCAGCATTGCTTGGCCCATTTCCCGGGCTATCCAGCAAAACAACTCATGCTTCGTCATCCAGCGTTCCTCACCGTTGGGGAGGACCAGGAGCACACGCCAGAGCGAAGGCTTGGCAACACCAGATGTCTTGGTTGCTTCGCTGACCTTCTTTGCTATGTCCAGATATTTGCCCATAACCAGACCTTTTGTCGTTAATGTCGTTTATGTCGTGACTGCGCTAACCGCAACCCATCGCTCCGCAGGGCGTCCCTCGGTCTCTTCAGTTTGAAAGTAGGCAAGGCCGTACTCCAACAGGACGCCCAGGCCCCGCGCGATCTCGGCGCTGCTCTTGTTCCGTCCGAAATGGTCGCGAAGGTCCGTCCGAGTCATCCCGTCTGGGCGCGAACGCAATGCCCGAAGAATGTCATCCGCGGTTGGGTCACCTAAGCTGTCACCGAAGATATAGCGCGCCGACGCTTCGGCATATTCCCAAAAAGCCAACGCTGCTTGCAAATGCTCGGCTCCGATGAGGTCCGACAAGTCCAGGAGCGCATAGATCGACGCCAGTCGCATGACATGAGCCTCTGCGCGCGAGGTCATCGCTCCCAGTAATCCTGGTTTGCCCTCCGAGAGTTCGGGATAGACCTTCCGCCAGATGGCACGAGCATTCTCATCGCGCTTGATCTCTCCCACCTTTCGCGCGGACTCGACTGCCTGGCGTAGCCGCTGCAACAGCGGAGCTAAGTTCACGGTTGCGAGGTGCCCGCCCTCAGGCAGGCACTTTGACCGACGCACGCAGAGCCAAAGGAATCTATTGGCAAACCCATTTCCCGCCTCTGTAGTGTCAAGATATCGGCGAAGTTCGTCTCGCGTGATGTGCCCCACGATTGAAATGTGCGCCCCCTTGGCCTGCGCTGGGCTGTTCTTCGTCAGTGTCTGCAAATCCCCTAAATCCCAAGCTTGACGGATGATGGCCGACAGGGTGTTCCCATCCCGGCCAAGTACGCGCAACGTTGACGCGAACTCTGCCTCCAACACAAACAGTCGTTTGTCAGTGACCCCCGGATCAATCACAATTTCCTGATATTCGCCGGTGCCCTTGCCTTTCTCTCTGATGAGTTCGACCTTCGAAATTGGGTCTCGGACTGCCCAAATTAGGCCTTCGCCAGACGAGAGACCGCCCTGTATTCGGTCTCTCGCCCAGACCTCATCCACGCTCTTGAATTGGTGCCTAATGTGTCCGGCGGACGTGCCTTTGCGCCCCTTGGCCGTGGGGCCGACCAGCGCGATGAACTCATTCAGCGGGTGGTAATCCGCTTCGACTTGGAAGTGTGGCCCGCGACCTATGATGTTGCCGAAAGCGATGAGGAATTGCCCGAGAAGGGCCACGGGATCGGCCTCCGTGTGGGGCTCTATAGCACGCACAAGGTCACCTGCGAGGCCGTGGAGTGCAGCCGGGTCCAATGGATCAGGCCAAGGCGAACCCACGGCTACATCCGGCTCGGCTTTATCTGGGGCAATCGCACCGTCACGGACCGCCTTCCCAGCTTCGCCCACCGGGTACAGTCTGCAAATACTCTCTGCCATCTTCCGGATATTCTCCGGTGGCCCTGGTCGCTCGCATCTGGTCTCGTTCATAATCTGGAGTGCTGCGTCAATTTCCTCGACCTCAGCGCCTCCGTCTCGCATTTTTCCGCCGAAGCTAAGCAGTCGAGTGTGTTGCTGCCCATACGGTATCTTCTTTGGCGCTGGCTCTGCTCGCCTTTGGCGGTTGCTGCTCGCCCCTGGTTCCCTCACCATATTTAGGAGCCATTCTGGCATAGGCGCCAGCGGCGTGTCGTCAGGATGGCTGGAAGCCTCCCAGGCGTACCGCCGCCCGCTCTTGTGTAGACTAGGCGGTGCCACGACCTGGCCACCCTCACCGCGGATGTCAAGCCCGGGCCCCAGTTCGCTCGTGCTGTTCTTGATCCGGATGCCGATGCCGGGATGCTTGAAGTAAAACTGTCGACCTCCGCCACCGGTGAGGACCTCGACGGTATGGGGGAGTTTGCGGTGCATTGCCTCCAGTTGCGCTAGGGAGTCATTGCCGCCGTGGCGCGGGTCTTCGTCAAGCACCACCTTGCCCCCGCGCTTGCCCGTCAAGGTCCCGACATTCGCCCTTGGCCAACGGCTCCACCATTCGCGGATCGTTGCCTCGTCAACGGTTGAATTGTCCTGCCAGCCCAAGACGCGAGGGTGCTTGCCCGGCGTGTCACACTTGGCCCCAGCTCGACAAGTGCAAATGCCGTTTTCGAGATGGTAGTTCGGATGAACCGGCCAACCGCGCGCCGCCATAGCTAACGCTTCGTCTAGCATCTCGTTGGATGGCACCACATTGACGCCGTGCCTATCTGGCGTTTTCACTATGGCCATCTGTCCACCCCCTATCAAGCTGTTTGCTTTCCCTGCTCTTCGACCCACTGGCGCAAGGCCGAAACGGGCACTCTTACGCTGCGACCGATCCTCACCGACGGCAGTTCGCCCTTTTGCAGCATCTCATAGATGCGCGAACGGCCGACCTCGATTAGCTCGGCGGCATCCATTGGCTTGAGCAACAATTTTTCCATCCTGTCTTTTCCCTCCTAAGACTTGACAGCACTAGTCAGTATGTTACAATACTATCGCTACGTTGAGCGGTAGTCAAGATGTATTACCGCCACATCTCGCGCTACAGGGGAGGCTTATGCAACCAGACCAGGAACGGGCTGACCGGGAGGGCTTTTATAGCCACTGCTGGCGGGTGTTTTCAGCCTACACTGTTGCCGATGGCGTCCTACGTGGGTCTGGGGATACGCTGCGTGAGTACGCGCCAGCAGCATATCCCCAGATCATCACCCAGCTAGCCAACCTGTGCGAGGGCGATGAAATCGCCCTTGTGAAGTTCGCCTCCACCTGGGGGCATCTTGGCTATCTTGAAGCGGTACTTTTCGATGAGTCCCTTAGTGATGAGAAGCGCACGGAAGCCTACGCCGACGTTACCGCACTACGCGGCTCAGACCCGCTTCACTGGATTTGGGCACATGCGCGTGGATCACGAATGTGCCTGGAACTCCTTTACTACCTGAAGCGAGAAGACGACGACGCCTTGGACCGCTATATCCAGTCGGTCTGGCATGCGGGGCAGTCTCTTTTGAGTGACAAACAGCCGGATGTCTTAGACCGCGTTGCCTGGCCGGTCATACCGTATGGAGAAAGGAACAGGCTGCGTAGCGTTGTGTACGTGGGGCCTATGGATGCCTGGCGTCCTTGCGATGTGGCGCGAAGCATCATCCTTGACATCGTCAACAGCAACCTCCCGACTGTAAGGCCACACCTCGACATAGTGGAAGGCTCCAAGCTAATCCTCGGTCAGTACTCACCCAATCTACTGGGCATAGCTTATTGGCATCTCGCTCGCATGGTAGTCAGCGAGCTGGGGCTGGCAAGATGTCTTGAATGCAAGAGATATTTTCATCAAACAGATAAGCGCCAAGACTACTGTCCTCCAGATGAATGGGAGGCTGAGAACGCGAGGAAACGCGGCATGAGTGTGGAGAGTCGCTGTGCCAAGCGTGCGCGGATGCGGCGGCTACGGCAGAAATCGGCTCAATAGGAGGGATGGCGATGGCTAGACGAGGACCCGGCGAAGGCTCGATCAACAAATCCAAGCGCAAAGATGGCCGCTATATGGCCAGGATCACATTGGATGACGGCAAGCGCAAGTACTTCTATGGCAAGACCAAAGAAGAAGTGCGCAGCCAAATGATAAAGGCGTTGGCTGATCTGCAAGAGGGCAAGCTGATAACCGGCCCAAGCCAAACCGTTGCCCAATACCTTAACCGCTGGCTCACGGACATCGTGAGCCAGAGTGTGCGCCCTCGGACGCAGGAAAGTTATGTGCTCAACGTGCGTCGCGTGCTGCCCCACATCGGCAAGCTGCGTTTGACGAAGCTCCAGCCGGCCCACATTCAGGCGTGCTATGCAGCCCTGCTCGAAGGCGGTCTGTCTCGCCGCTCCGTCGAGCAGTGCCACACGGTATTACACCGCGCTCTCCGACAAGCCTTGCAGTGGGAGATGATTGGCCGCAATCCCACGGAAGCCGTGTCAGTGCCTAGGCCCAAGCGTCGAGAAATGCACACTCTTACCGCGCACCAAGTACAAGACCTATTCGCCAGCAGCACAGAGGATTGCTTGCACGCGCTTTGGGTGCTCCTGGCTACCACCGGGCTTAGATTGGGAGAGGCGACGGGGCTCAAGTGGGACGATATCGACTTTGCGACGGGAAAACTGACCGTTAGGCGAGCACTACAACGGCAGACGGGTACGGGACTCGTGTTTGTCGAGCCCAAAACCGAAGGCAGCCGACGCACGATTCATCTTGCCGAAAGCACGGTGGCGATACTCCGCGAGCACCGCCGCACACAGTTGGCCCAACGGCTGGAAAGCGGTCCAGCTTGGCAGGATCGTGGCCTAGTCTTCTGCACGTCCGTTGGCAGCCCTTTGGAGCCCGCCCGTGTCAACGAGGCTTTCCACCTTGCCTTAAGCAAAGCCGGGCTGCCACGACTCCGGGTCCACGATCTGCGCCACACGGCCGCGACGCTCTTACTCTCTCGAGGTGTGCATCCCAAAGTCGTGCAGGAATTTCTCGGACACTCGACCATTACCTTGACCCTCGACACATACTCGCACGTCATACCTTCGCTGCATTCCGAAGTAGCTTCGCATATGGAGAGCCTGTTTCAGCGGTCTGGGCAACAGTAGCAGCCCAGAGTTCGGGGTCAGTTTTGGTGTCAGAAACGAAGTCCAAAACGCGCTTCGGGCGCCGTTCCCCACTTGCCGCCCAGAAATGGGCTAAAATAGGGACGGCGCCCGTTATTTTCGCTGTTTTGGCGGGGGTGCGTGGGAGTCGAACCCACCCGAGACATCCCGCAGATGCCTCGCAACGGTTTTGAAGACCGCGAAGACCACCGGGCCCCATCCACCCCCATCCGGCGCAGCACCAACGAAATCATAAGGTATGCCAGGGGGCTTGTCAAGCAAGCTAACGTCCCACGACTCTCCCAACGTTTATGGGTGAAAACACTATAGGTTTTTGCCTCTTTGTCGCTCCACTGGCGTGCTATATAATTAAACTAGTTTCCGGTGCGAAATGGCGGTCGTGCCTTACCCCACCCAGGGGCAACCACGTCCGCCTTAGGCGGACCCCTACGGACTGCAATTCTGCACCAGAAGCTAAACAAAATGCCTTATCTGTACGCAGATCAGGAGGGGCCTCTATATGGATGAGAAAATGGTGCTGCAGCAAATGGCCGAAGTCAACCATAGACTGGACGAGATCAACGAGGAGGCCAAAGCCCTGCGCGCGCTCCTGAGGGGTTATGAGCGCTGGCTCCGCTTCTATTCATCCGCCGAGGAGGGGTTGTCACCACCACTCCTCGACGACACGTACAGACCTTATTCGCCGGTCGAGGCGATGAGCCTGAGAGATGCGGTGCGCCACGTGCTCCAGAGCGCTGATGAGCCGTTGCACTGCCGAGAGATCTGGCTCCGTGTACAGCAACTTGGCACTGTCACCTCAGCCAGAGATCCCGCGGCAGCGATTGATTTCACCTGTCATACGTTGAAGGGGATACGGAAGGTCGGCTATCGCACCTGGCGATGGGTTGGACACGCCACCTCCAGGGACGAAGATGTGCAAGCGGCAAAGCAGTTACAGCGGCTTCTGCACGACTTGAGGTCTTGAGTTCTCGACTGCTATCGCTCCGCGGGAGCTAGCTCGCCGAACAGGTCGTAATCTGAGGCCGCTGTTATTCTGACAGGCACTACGTGGCCCATCTCCACGGGCTCACGCACAAAGACCACGCCGTCCACCTCTGGGGCATCGCGCCAACAGCGTCCAATGGATGCGTAACCTTGCGCTGTTGGGGCCGGCGCCGCCGCCGACCGAGAGACTCGCGATGGCCGCTGGGACGGTGCCCGACGAGTGACACGCAAATTCGTGCCCAATCGGCCCACAGAGAAATCTCGAACGTTTCCCTCGACGAGCACGTCCAGGATCTTGCCGACGAGCGATTGGTTTTGTTCAAGCGATACTTCCTGCTGAGCCTCCATAGCCCGCCGATGGCGCTGGCGCCGGACTCTAGGATGCACCTGGTCGGGCAAGGACGCGGCCGGCGTTCCCTCCTCAGGTGAGTAGGGGAAGACTCCAACACGATCCAGCGCAGCGTCACGCAAGAAAGCAAGGAGTGTGCCGAACTCCTCCTCTGTTTCGCCCGGATATCCCACGATGAAGGTACTCCTAATGGCGATGTTGGGCACGGCCTCGCGCAGCCTTTCGATTAGCTTGCGAGGCTCGGTCGCGGGGCGCTTCATCGCGCGGAGGATGCGCGGGTTAACGTGCTGGAGTGGCAGGTCGACGTACTTGACGATCCGCTCGTTGCGCGCGATAGTTTCCAGCAGACGCGGGGTGATGTGGGCAGGGTAGGTGTACATCAGTCGAAGCCAGGGAACTTCCGGCACTTCGTCGACGAGACGTTGCAGCAGTTCGGCCAACGCGTCGTGCCGCCTCCAATCTCGGCCGTAGGCGGTGGTGTCCTGGGCCACGAGGACAAGCTCTTTCACCCCCCGCCGCGCCAGTTGCCTGGCTTCGGCCAGGACTAGCTCGGCGGGCTTGCTACGATAGCTGCCTTTGATACCGGGAATGGCGCAGAAGGCACAGCCTGCATCACAGCCATCGGCTATCTTGAGATATGCGGACGGTGCGCACACGGTGCGTCGAAACGCGACCTCTCCGTCGCCAGACCCGGTCCAACAAGGATGCTGGCCAGCCTCAGCTTGTAGGATGAGCCCGTGAATTTCTGACCATCGGCGTGTGCCGAGGATGCCGTCGAGCTCGGGAAGCTCCCGGGCTAGATCGCGGGCATATCGCTCGCCGAGACATCCGGCGGCGACGAGAATCTGGCCGGGACGCTTGTGCGAAGCAAGGTCTAGCAGCGCCTGAATGGACTCTTGCTTAGCTGAGTCGATGAAGCCACAGGTGTTCACGATGATCGCGTCGGCCAGCCGAGGGTTTCGAACCTCGGCCAACCCTGCTTCGCGGAGTTGTTCGACGATGCCCTCGCCATCCACTTGATTCTTCGGGCAGCCCAGATTTACCAGAGTGAAAGTCCTGGTGTTCAAGCTCTACGGCCTCGTCCATTGTTTCTCGAGGACCTCGCCACGGGAGCCCATCAGGCCCTGTTTCTTGCCGTTGACCGCGACCTCGACGCCCGCGCCATTACCGGTGCGCACCACGATCTTCTCCATGGCCACCCACGTTTGAGTTGTGCCCTCCGGAAGCGAGCCTTCGAAAACCAGCTTGTCGTCTGTTGTTACCCTCAGCCAAGATCTTTCGACGATCTTCGTTTCGACCGTGATCTGGTCCGACCGAGGTGTGGTCACGACGGGCACGGGCGTAGGTGGCGTTGGCGACCTGATTGCGGTTGGTCCGGGTGAGGGATTCTGTCTCGCAAGTGGGGTCTGGGTCGCCGCGAGTTGCAGGGCAGATGCCGGTGTGGCACGACTGGTTCTCGCGTAGAGCGCGTACTGCTGATATAGGTAGTAGCCAAAGAAGCCAACGCCGAGGATAACCAGAAGCACTACGATAGTCCCACCCGTTAATGTGCTCGGCATGCTCACGTGTTTGGTTTCCGGCTGCACCGTGAAAGGGTGTGCGTCGGGCCATTCGCTTTCCAATATTCTGAGCAGTTCGTCCTTGTCCAGGTCGAGGAGATCCGCGTAGCTGCGGAGAAACCCCTTTCCGTACACCTTTGCAGGAAGCTGGTCGTAGCTCCCTTCTTCCAACGCCGCCAGATACTTGCGGTGCACCTTGGTCGCAGCCTCTGCCTCCGCCAGAGAGATGCCCTGTCGCTGACGCGCCGAGCGCAGAATATCGCCAAGTGTGGACACGCTGATTCTCCTATCCCGGGCGTTCAGAGATGGATCGGCGAAGTCACTCCGACTATTCTAGAGCAAGCTGAGCGGATCGTGCAAGGGGTTAAGACAACTTAGACGTGCAATTCCCAGCGGCGCAGATGCTCGATGAGATGGTGGTTGGTAAGGTCAAGATGGATTGGCGTAATCGATATTCTGTTCTCGACGATAGCTTTGAAATCGGTGCCCTCTTCAGGGATGCCGGAAGGAAGCTCGCCGCCGATGGAGTAAAAAATGTGGCCCGACGGGTCAGTGCTTTGCGTAAGCACCTCGTGGTAAACTCGTTTGCCCAGACGGGTGATCTCGACAGACGCGATCTGATCGCGTGGGACGGCGGGGACGTTGACGTTGAGAAGCACATCCTTGGCCAAGCCGTTGGTGCCCATATGCTGCGCTAGCCCGGCGGCGAAGTGGGCGGCATACGTGAAGTCCCACTCGAAGTAGTCTGCCAGAGAAATGGCGACGGAAGGAATGCCCGCGATTACGCCCTCCATCGCCGCGGCGACGGTGCCGGAGTACGTGATGTCGTCGCCCAGGTTCGGGCCCTTGTTGATGCCGGCCACGACCAGGTCGGGGCGCGGCTGCAGCATTCCTAGGACGGCCAGGCTAACGCAGTCCGATGGTGTGCCTTCGACGCTGTAGGCGGGGTAGCCGTCGGCGAGTCTGATTTCTGTCACTCGCAGAGGCTTGTCGAGGGACTTGGTGTGGCCGGCAACGCTCCAGTTCCTGGCGGGGGCAACGACCACAACTTCAGCGACCTGCTCCAACGCCTGCTTGAGCACGAGCAGACCTTCGGAGTCGATGCCGTCGTCGTTAGTGACAAGGATATACATGTGCTACTGTCCTCTAGGAGGGCAAGCGCTGGTCTTGTCGGCCACGACAAAATGCGACAGTCCGAAAACGTGAAGCGGCGTGCCCTCGAAAAAGTATAGAACCTGTCTGAGCATATGACCCAACCGCCTGTAGCGGCCGACGATATTGTCAAACCCGGGATACACACAGGTGTGATAGCTAATCCTGGCCGGCAACGGAGCGAAGAGATGGTCGAGGTCCCGCCGGGTGTAGGCGCGAACGTGGGGGCAGAAGACTCGCCTGAGGCGGTCTGGTAAGTAGTTGACGAACGGGATAAGCTTGAATATGTACTTCCTGCCGAGATAAATGCCGTGTGTCTCGAAAGGGTAAAGGCGATTGGGCGCAAACAGGATGACGTGGCCTCCTGAAGCAACCACCCGAATAGCCTCCGAGATGGCCTTTCGATCGTCGCTTACGTGCTCGATGACCTCGTGCAGAAACACCACGTCGAAGTAGTCGTCCGGGTAGGGCAGGGCCTCGGCCGGAGCCACGATGATGTTGGTGAGGTTCTGGCTCGCCGCCTGGGCTCGCTCGTGGTCGACGTCGACGCCGTAGACTTCGGAAGAGAAAAGGCGGAACTTCCGCGTGTAGGTGCCGATGCCGCAGCCGACGTCCAGTATTCTCTTTCCGTCCAGATTAACCTGGCTGCGGACAAGATTCAGCCGTCGGTCCTGGCCGAAACGCCAGACGTAGCTGGGGTGCCCCAATGCTATGGACTTGGGCTCTATCGTAGCCACGGTTATCGCTTACCTGTACAGGATGTGGTGACAAACGCTCGGTCAGAAGGTCCAAGCCGTACCGTTAATGTTAACAGATGAGGCGGAAAGGTTCAACTAAGAACAAGGTCTTGCGAGGAGGGGGGAGATCGCGTGACGGTCTCCCCCAGTGGAGGTAGGATGCCCCGGTCAAGAGGCACACCAATAGCCTCTGCCGGCAGCGCTAAGGGCTAATGGATAGAGCGGGCTGGCCCTTCACTCATTTTTGAATGCGATGAGTGAAGGGCTGGAGCAGGGCGGAGAAGTCGGTGAAATGAGGGCAGAAAGCGGGCGGTGTGACGGCAGTACTCTTCGTACTCCGGAAAGACCTCCTGCAGCGCTTTCTCCTCGTTCAGCGCTCGCCAGTACTGAAGGCCGCAGTAGACGAAGAAGACGCCTACGTAGGGAAAAGAGGCTGTCGCCATCACCAATCCCAGGGCGGAAATCGTCTCGCCCACGTAGAGCGGGTGCCGCACCAGAGAATAAGGCCCGGACGTAACCAACCCCCTGGCCTCCGGCATGACGCCGAAGCAGCGTCCCAAAGCAATCAGGCTCAATACAGAGAAGCCAACGCCGACGGAGATAAAGACAGTAGAAGCGAAGAGAGCGGAGGTATTCTCTTCCAGCACCTCACCTGCCACAGGCACCGAAAGCGCAAAGCTACCGGCCAGGGCCACAAGGCCCCCGACGACGGGGCTATGTTTGCCGATCACCGGTCGCCGGACCACGAAGAGAACCACGATTATCGCCAGAAAAAGTATGGTCAGACCCTGCTGCAACAAGTAGGCCGGAAGGGCTAAGAACGGGGCATCCGGAGGACCAGAGGCCTGGAGACGTCGGATCAAACCAGTTAGCTTAGCTGCGACGATGAATCCGATGATCGCCGCGGGGACAAAACGTGAAAGGACTAGCTCGCCGATGATGTACGCGAGGAGAGTAGGTTCGGAACGTGCACTTGGCGTAGTGCGAGCCGCAATCATTATGATATACCTCCTGATTCGACGGGCTGGTGTGCCACCAACGCCAGGCGGTCCTGCGCTTTTGTGCCGCTACGTTCGATCGTTCCAGCGGGTAACTCGATCACAAGGCTCGAGCCGAACACGATGGGCGAGAGCCGAAAAGGCGCCAGGTCTGGAAGAAGCTTGATCGCGCGGCCCTGCTTGTCGAGGAAGATGACGTCGATAGGGAAGCGCATAAAGAAGGTGTGGACGCTGTTACAGGGGCGGATTATCAGCCCTTCTCCCTGTTCCAGGTGTTTCCTACCCAGCAGGCCCACCGCACGCTGAATGAGGCCCGATGCCAACTCCGCGCGATCAGCAAGAGTTGTGCTCGTCTCGACGTTTACGATCTTCATTCGAAAACCTAGCCTCCAAACAGGTCGCGGACCGTGATTACCGCTGGACCGAGCAGAACCACGAACATCGCCGGAAAAATGAAAAACACGATTACGGGCATCATCTTGAGCGGCGCTTTCTGGGCCATCTCTTGCGCGCGTAGCTTTCGCTTGTTTCTCAGATCGTCCGCAAGCGTGCGCAGGACGTCGGCGATCGAGACCCCCATTAGCTCCGCATGAGCAATTGCCTGGCTCAGGCTCTGCAGAGAGGCAACACCGCTGCGCATCGCAACGTCCCTGAGCGCCTGCTGTCGGCGCCGCCCCAAACGAATCTCCTGCAACGCCTGGGAGAACTCGTCGCGTAAGGGCCCGGTGGTCCTCTCTGTGACCTTCATTAGCGCGCCGTCGAGGCTAAGGCCGGCTTCCACGCAGGCGACGATGAGGTCGACGGCATCGGGTATGGACCTTTCGATCGTCTTCTTCCTGCGCGATATGGCCAGGCCCAAGATAAGATCAGGCAGACCGCGACCGAGCAGTATGGTCGCAATCAAGATGGCCAATTGGAACACGCTCGGTGGCTGATCGACTATCCTGGCGTAGGCCAGGTAGGCCACCGGCAGGCTGAAGAGGGATATGCCCCTGAGTGTAAGAAACGTCGACACGCCGATGGGATTGCCTGCCATTATCAGCTTTTGTGCTGAGCGTGCCCGAATTCCCTGAGGGGCGGTGCTGGATAGAACCCTGGCAAAACCCCCAAGCACGGGCGAAACTATACGTTCCCAAAACGAGCCGTGGAGAGCCGATCGTCCACGTCTCTGAGCATCCGGCTGGGATGTGTACGTGTCGAGCATTGAGCGGATCTCTTCGCGTCGATCCCGCGTGAAGAGCAGGACGGCGTACACAACGACGAGGAAGGCGGCGCCTCCAATGAGCAGCGCAACGGGGAAGGATGTTGGATCAGGCATAAGGCATCATCCTCCTAACCACAAATCAGTACTCGATCTTCGTAAATCGGTTCGAAAGATACAGTCCAATCAACATGGTGGCACCGGCCACAGCTAGCATAAGGCGTCCGATGTCTCTAGTCAACAGCGGAGACAGGTAACCCGGGTTGACAATCGATATCACAACAAACAGAATGAAAGGCAGGGCGGTCACGACGTAGCTGGAGACGCGCGCGGTAGTTGTAAGGGTATGGACTTCGTCGCGAGCCCGGAGGCGGGCCCGGATGGTATTGGCGATGCCGACGAGCACTTCCGACAGGTTGCCCCCCACCGACCTGTGCACGAGGACAGCGGTGACGAAGAGATACAGGTCGTGGCTCGGCATCCGCATACACGTGGCGTTTAGGGCGTCGTCCAGTGGCATACCCACGCTAATATCGCGAACAAGCTGAGCAAACTCGTCCTTGATGGGGCGAGGCATATCCCTTTCAACTGTCTCGAGACCCTGTAGCAAACCGAAACCGGATTTCAGGGAGGAGTTTATCATATCGATGGCCTCGGGCAACTGGCCCTCGAACGCTCTGGCTATCTTGTTCTGCCGGCGTTTGACGAAGATACGGATGGCCAGGTAGCTGGCGGGAACAGCAGCGGCGGCGATCAGTAGGTTGCCCCATGTGTAGAGCAAGATGGCGAGCAAGACGACGGCCACAGCCACGTGGAGGGCGACGTACTCGCCTGCCCGTAGCGGCAAATCCGCGCGCAGCATTTCAAGCGAAATCTTACCTGCCAGGGATGTTTCTTCGATTAGCCTTTCGAGAGGGCGGACAAGCCCAGGCCGCTGTGTCCGTAGAACATTCAGGTTTACAAAGGACGGGCCACTGGCTGATTCCGGCGCATAGGCCTCGACCATCTGATGAAGCAACACGCGCCGGGTGCGGGACACGCTAAGAGCGCTGACCACTACTAGAGTGACGACCAGGAAAACGACGACCGAAAGGCCTATTGCTACCATAGCTCACGTCCTTTCATTGCTATCGGGGCCAGCGTAGGAGCGTCGAAGACGCCAGGTGGCATGGGTATTCCGGCCATCTCGATACGCTCGACGAAGTGGGGACGGATGCCTGTAGGCACAAGCTTGCCCGCGATCTTCCCCTCCTCGTCAACACCCGTGTGCTGAAACGCGAATAGATCGTGCATCGTCACCACCTGCCCTTCGATGCCCACGATCTCCGCTATGTTCGTTACTCTCCTTGTGCCGTCTCTGAAGCGCGCAAGATGGACGACCAGATGGATAGCTGAGGCGATCTGCTCGCGGACGGCTCGAAGTGGTAGATCCAGCTTTGCCATCAAGACCATGTCCTCCGCTCTTGAAATCGCATCCCTCGGCGAATTCGCGTGTATCGTCGTCATGGAGCCTTCGTGGCCAGTGTTCATGGCCTGGAGCATATCGAACGCCTCGCCGGCGCGACACTCCCCAACGATAATACGATCGGGACGCATACGCAGCGCGTTGCGGACGAGGTCGCGCTGGATGACTTCCCCTTTGCCCTCAATGTTGGGCGGTCGGGTCTCCAGACTGACCCAATCATCCTGTCTAATCTGTAGCTCGGCGGGATCCTCGATAGTAACGATGCGTTCGCGGTTGGGAATGAAGCCGGACAGGATGTTCAGCAGCGTCGTCTTGCCCGTGCCCGTGCCGCCTGAGATAACGATGTTTAGCCTTGCCATCACGCAGGCCTTTATCAGCTCTGCGACCGGCACGCTCCACGTGCCAAGTAGCACCAGGTCTTCCGTAGTCAAGGGGTCACGGGAGAACTTGCGGATCGTGACGGAGGGACCGTGCACAGCCAGTGGCGGTATGATCGCGTTGACACGGGAACCATCGGGCAGGCGAGCGTCAACCATCGGCGAGCTTTCGTCGATCCGGCGTCCTATAGGCGCTACTATGCGCTCGATGATACGCAAGATATGCTGATCGTCTCTGAATACCTGATCGCTGAGATACAGTATGCCTTCGCGCTCATAGAAGACCCTGTCGGGTCGATTGACGATAACTTCCGTGATCGTCGGATCCTTGAGCAATGGCTCGATAGGACCATAGCCAAGGACTTCGTCTGCGATTTGTGATGCCAGTTGTGCTCTATCGCTGCGTGCCAGACGGACCCCCTCTCGCTGCAACATCTGGTCCGCGGCTTCTTCGACACTACGACGTACTCGGTCGCTGTCATCGCTCGAGTTCAGCTTCGTGGGATCCAGCTCTCGCACAAGGCGCTCGTGGATTTTGAACTTCAGGTCACCCGAGCCATTCGTGCGAGGTGCGAGTCTTTCGCCGTGGGCAGGCGGGTATTCGCCTTCCCGGCTTCCACGCGAGGCCCCCGAGGCAGCGGTCGGCTTGGCCCCATTCCTGGCAGGCATCGGCCGCTGAGGGCTTCCTGCCACGCTTTTTGCGCTAGCGGTTCGTTTTATCAGGGACATCTTGTACCTCCATCGTAGAGCTCTCTGGTCGGCCCACGGCCTTGGGTGGCGTTTCTCGCGGCCTCTGCGCATGCTCGCCGGGGGATTGGTCGGCACGAGAGGCTCTCCTGAACCGACCGGCCGGCCCTGTGCGAGGCCTTAGGGAGTCTCTAGAAGGACCGGACAAAGTGTGAGCCTGTCGATGATCGCGTAGTCTAGCACGGCGACCCGGCTCAGCCGGCACTTCGTGAGACCCAACTTGGTCCGCGAGCAGCCGATGTGCGGCATCTCCCGCGAGCGGTTCTTGGGCGAATTCGGCGAGCTCGGCCTTCGACTCACGGTAAGCAAGCTCGTCGTCCAGGTGGACGCCGACGCCTGAGTAAACCGGTTCAGTGTAGCTATAGTCGACGGATCTGCCGTCCGTCAAACCGTCATCTCCCTGAAAAGCACGACCGTTGCCATCTCCTGCACTCCGATTGGCCCGGCCAAGTTGCGCTTGCTCCCGAACCCTGGCCCATACGTTGGCGTTGCGCTTGTTCGACGCGGGCTGACCTCTATTCCGCTGAAGAAGCCCGAACGGATGCTTGATCCTGTCGAAAAGGCTCGGTTTCGGTTTGTCGTCTGCCCCGAGCAGCTTGCGTGAAAGGGCGAGCACGTCTCTCGATATCCTGGCCTTCGGGTCGCTATGTATGCACAAGATGCCTGAGCCTTTCACCGCATCGGCAACCGTATCAAACGGCAGCTTCCAATAGGCTGGATAACGTAGTACGTACTCGATGTCTTCGGGGCTGAGCCCTTTGTGCCCATCGACCTTATTTATGACCAGCTTGACCTTGTCCTCGGAATACTGCCAATCCTGCATCAGGTCGAGGCACGCCTTAGTTCGTCTGATGCAGGGTATCTCCGGAGTGGTAACGAGTATGATCAAAGTTGACATGTCAAGCGCTGACAACACCTGACCGTTCAATGTGTTGGGTGCATCCAGAATCACGTAGTCGTACACGGAAGCCAGGATGTGCAGCAAGCGTTCGATGTCATGGCCGGTAATGTTCTCGGAGCTATCGATGTGTAGAGGCGCGGGCAGGACCCTCACACCTGTCTTGTGCTTGGACATAAAGCCGTCGACGAGGTCGGCGTCCAGTCTGTCAAGAGCGTCGATCGCGTCCGCAATAGTCTTGTCAGGAGGGGCCTCCATTACCAGCGCCACGTCGCCGAATTGAAGGTCGAGGTCGACGAGAGCGATGCGCTGCTTGCTCGCTGTAGCGATGCCGGCGGCCAAGTTTGTCGCCAGGGTCGTCTTGCCGATGCCGCCCTTGACGCCGAAGACGGTGATGACGGTGCCGTAATGGCCGGCTGCCTCGCCACCGGTTGCGTCCAAGGCTTCCCTCTGGCGTTCGCGTCTGAAAATCGAAGTGATGGTAGCATGCAACTCTTCGGGGGTGGCGCTCCTCAAAAGGTAGTCGTCGGCTCCCGCTCTCATCGATTTGCGCATAGTGTCAGGGTCAGCCTTTGACGAAATGACTACCACGGGCCATCCTGGCTGGCCGAGAGCTAGCGCTTCCACGGTTTTCAGCGCACGAGCGACGGGCTCCTCTACGGCGACCAGAGCAACATCTGGGTGGAGCTGGGTGGCCCAGTTGTAAGCCACGGGGCCGAATCCGGACTGTCCTACGACGGTGATTTCGTCGAAGTCGAGCTGCTTGCTCAGCGAGGCCAACGCCTCGCGGTTTTCGTCGACGAGCAGGACTCTTATCTCCTGTTCCATCGGATTACCTCCCTGACGACGTTACGATCCAACCTGCCGCAACCCAGCCCTCGCGGCCATCCTCGAGGCGCACTTTATACCAGTCGTTCTGGTTACCAAGAATTGGAAGTTCCTTGCCGTAGGGCACCTGCGTGACAATGGCCGAGCTAACGCCCGGGCCACTCCGGACGTTGGCGGCGTCCACCGCGACGACGGCGATGTTGGCGGGCAGGGCTGTTACGAGGGTTATGGCGACGGCGTCCTGCACTACGTCCGCTGGCTCATGGATAAGGCCGACCCAGAAGTTCGTGGGCTTGAAATCGTAGATTACCTTGATCTGGCCCTCGATAGTAGCGGTGGCGCCCGGCGCGAGATCTCCCCCTAGTCCCCATCTATAGGGATACGGTGCTGAGGACTGGCCGCCAATGTTGACACCCACCCGGTAGGTGCCCGGCATCGACTGGTAGTCCTGGCTGTGATAGGTTTGTCCCTGAACGTAGACGAAGTCGGGGACAGGACCCTGAGACTTGAGCAGGACGTTCGACGTGTTCCTCACGGTGATCTTGACGTTGATGGTGTCCCCGGGCTTGACGTTGCTGGGTGATATCTCGGCGGCCGTTATCACCGCATCGGCGGTTTCAAACGGCTCTTTGATCTTGCTTAGGACGGCCTCGGGGAGATCCACGGTGGAGCCGTCTTTCACAGCCCTCAAGGTTAGTCGCAGCTTGCCAGTAGCTTCTGCCAGGGCAAGGCGCTGAGCCTGTTCCGGGGTGACGGCCAGGGTGGCGCTCTTGGCCTGGGGACGGGCCGTAGCCTTGTCTTGCTCCTCGGTTAGTGCAGGCTGCTTGTTCGCCTCCGGCTTGCTGGAGCTACCGGGCGCTCGAATGCCGCTCGACGTATTTGCCGCTGTGGCGGCGCGCTGGACGGACTGGGCGGTCGCGGTTGTAATCTTTCCTTCTACCGGCATCTCCTCGTCACCTTCTATGGCCTGGGCCACGGCGAGCACCTGGATGTCCTGGAGCATGATGACCGCCTGGTCCTTGCCCATGGTCTTGGCGTCGAAAACGGCGATGACGTCGACGCGGTCGCCGGGTATGATCAGGCCTCCTGAGCCGATCACCTCGCTGAACGTTACCGCCATGGCGCGGTGTCCGGGCGGCACCATGCGAGCCAGGTTCAGCTTCTCTTCCTTTTCCGACTTGAATTTGGTGGTCAGTACCTGTTCACCACTTGTCAGGGGAATGCCAGTGACCTTGCCGTTGGCGTCAGCGATGGAGGTCAGGGCTGCAGGGTGCCTGGTTTCAAGGGGCACTTCGCGAGTGCTAAGCATGTTCGGTGTCAGCCTGACCTTGGCTGGAATGTCTTGGCGGGCCACCACCACCGTGGCCGTCTTGGGCTGTTTCTGAATCTGGCGTGTGTTGAGGTCGACGTAGGCATAGGTGCCCAGGGCGGCGATGAGGCCCAGGATGAGCGCCAAGAACAGGCCGCGTCGGCTGCGGGACTGGATTGATTTTGACATCTTCTACCTCCTGAATTCTCGCTGGTTCATTGGCTGGAGCTCGTACCTAGCGGATGAGCCGCAGCACGTTTGAGCCCAGCGGCTTGTATGGGTTCAAGTCACCCTGCGTGAACACGGTAACGAAGCGGCCAACGACTTCCCAGTGGCCCTTCTTTTGGCCGCCGCCCTTCTCCTTGTCTTCCTCTTCGACGTAGCTCCAAGATTCGATGAAGAAGTGGGCAAAGCCATAGATCTGGACCGGCTTGGAGCCATTGATGTCGAACGTGTTGACGACGGGTATCACGGCGAGCTGGGGTGACTTGGGATCCCAGTGCTGCTGGAAGTAATCCCATGTCACAGGGCTGGGAACACGCAGGTCGAAGCCCTTTTTGGTGTCATTTCCCACCTGGTTACCAGGCAAGGTATCGATCCATTGCCACTGCTGCACGCCCGGAATGGGGCATTTCTTTTTGGCGATGCCATCGGCGAAGTCGTTACCTCCCTGTCCATAGATCCGCAGCGCCTGGAAATTGCCGTTCTGGTTACCTTCCGCCCCCAGTTTGAGAGTCACTTGCTGCCCTGGCACAGGGCCGAAGCCGTCGTCGGGCCCGGGGGCGTTTTCGTCGACGATACCGAGCGGCAGTGGGCAGTCATAATTGGCGAGGGTTCCGATGAGGGCGGTGGCCGTCGCATCCACTCGCTGGGAGTTAGGATAGCCAAGCAGTGGGATCAGCACCAGGCGCACGTTCTGCACCGCCGTGGCGCTGATGGTGTCGTTGGCAGCATAGGTCGCGAAAACACTGGTGTTGATTTCAACCGGTTCGCTCGGATTGATATCCACGTACTGGCTTGCCACAGCCTGTGCCTGCGCTGGGGAGTTGGGCAACTGCTGGGCGCCCGCGAGAGCCCCGGCGTCGACAGCCGTCTGCAATTGCCTACGAATCTCCAGGATCATGCCCATCTCGAGCACCAGGGCCACGAAGCCGAGGAGAACCGGGAGCATTAGCGCGAACCAGACGAGTGACACGCCTTTCTCGTTGCCTGGGACGACCGGATAACGCCGTCGCCAGGTCTTGGCAACCTTGAGAGCTAACCATTTCTTCATATCTTTGGCCCCTCATAACGCATCTCTGCCATGCTGCTAAGCGGAACTGGATTCTGCAGGAACATGTTCGCGATAATCCCCGTCAGCAGGTCCACGTTGGTGGAGACGGTGACGATCATCGGCTGCCCCTGCACGCGACTGCCGGAAACGCCGACCTGGATGGTCAGGTTGCCCGTCGTGTCGAGAACGCGGTTCACAATCTCACCGTCGGAGTATCCGACCGCCGCATAGCGGGCGCCTTCGCGGGCGCCGTGGGTCGTCACCAGGTAGGCGTTGAATACGCGCCCAAAGTCGATAATGCCCATCACCAGCAGCAAAAGTATGGGCGCCACCAGGGCAAACTCGACCATGTCCTGGCCCTTTTCATTGCGCCTCAGACGCAGAAAGAGCTTCCTTAGCATAGCTGTCACCTCCCTACGAGTGCGATCATAGAGCCGATCGTCACCATAGCGGCAAAGGGCAGAGCCCTGACCTTGCCGGGTCCCCAATTGGCGTACGTCGGTAGAGCAGCAAAGGCGAGCCGGCGGTAGCTGATTATCACCACGGAAACGACGCCGAAGATCAAGGCGGACCAGAGGAAGGCAGACAGCAGGAACCTGACGCCTTCGAGCACGCCCACGGCGACGAGTAGCTTCAAATCGCCCGCTCCGAGACCCTTTAGCGCCACAGGGATGATAAGCAAGGCAATCGCCAGAACGCCGGCTTGAACACTCATCATCAGCCCGTTGAGTCCCCAGAAGATGCCGTTCAAGGCCAGCCCCAATACGATGGACGGAAAGGTCAGCGCGTTGCACACTTTGCCGTGCCTAATATCTGTATATGCAGCAATCACGAGCATGACTGCCAATAGACCGTCGACGATAGTTCTTTCCAATTCAGACTCCGTATTCATCCGTCTAACCGTCGGAGGAGCGATCCAACGGAAGATCGGGTAAGCGCTTTCGGTCTCGATAGTGCCGTGTTCGACGCCTTCGAACGTGCCGGCCGGCGTTAGAGAAGGCCGGCGATGTCATTGAAAAATGCGTTGACTTCATCGCCGAAAAGGCCTAGTGCGCCAACAGTAACCAAAACGACAAATGCTAGGATCAGGCTGTATTCGAGCAGGCCCTGACCTTTGTCCTTGCGGACCAATCGGTCGATGAGCTTCATTCGCTTGCACCTCCTTGACTGCCTCCCTCATTCCAATGTGCAGGCCGGTGATAGATTCCCCGTTCCTTTGTTTGTCGGCTCCGTGCTCGTTCGCCTGATCCGCCTCAGGCGGATCAGGCGGACGATTGATCCGCCTCAGGCGGATCACGATAAGGTCGTGGTGATTGATAGACGCCCCTGGATGGGACCGCCAACGCTACAGAGAACCAGTGACTTGAGTGAACACGTCGTTAACTCCGCTCCCCATGAGCGTCAGGGCGCCAATGGCAACTACCGAGACAAGTGCTAGAATCAGGCCGTACTCGACCAAGCCCTGCCCCTCTTCCTCCCGGACCAATCGGCTGATAAGGTTCATTAGGTTTCACCTCCTTTCTTTGGTATTGCGTATGTGTAAGTGGGTTACACGGCGCCGGCTGGGAGATTGCCTGTCCACTTCACCGGCGCGCTTTGCCGAGGACAGTCTCCGCATCTGCCGGAACTCGACCCAGGCGATACCCAGCAAGGTCGTCAAGACGACTCCTTTCGGCAGGTCGCCGGCTCCGCTGAGATCGCTGCCTATGAAACCCACGGCCGCCAGCATGATCGCCAGCCCCGTCAGAGCTTCCATATACCGCCAGTATCTGGCTGGCGGACCGCTATCCATCGGCGCGCCGCGTACAAGCGCCAGTGTGAAATCCGTGACGCCTGCGAGCCACTCGCGCCAGGTCCTGGGTCTCCACCATACGCCACTGTTCGGCAACGAGCCCGAGCTGCAATGAATGCCATCTGGGCATTCGCCGTTGCCGCGAAGAAGCGTGAGTTGGCCGTTGTTGTGCGTTCGCCTGGCGCAATCCCTTGCCTCCTCAAGCGCGGGTAGGAGGCGCTCGAACAATCGCTTCTTGTCTATGGAGGCCGCGGCGCCTGCGGCGCGTGCCGCCGTGTCGTATTCCTCCCAGTCAGAGTGCGTGGCGATGATCAGCGAGGTGACTGGCAAACACAATCGGAGGTCGCGCAAGCCCAGAAGGCCATGCTGTTCTGCGTCTTCCACGTCCACTAGAACGATGTCGGGTCGGAGGGTTCCAATAGAGCGAATCGCCTCGGCAACGGTGGCAGCTTCCCCGCAGACCTCATACACGCTACTGTTCTCGAGATACCGTCTGATGTCTTCGCGAAGGAGGCGACTGCCATCGACTACCATTATGCGTTGCTTCGATGTGCTGCCGGTTGCCATCTTGGGCCTCACTAGCCATTTCTCACTGGGCTCGTTTGAGGTATTCAACTGTTCCTCAAGAAAACGATACCAGAGCCCAAAGACGCTGTAATGAGTGAATCCCTAGCAGTTTGGGTAAGGGTGTTCTTGGGAGTTCGCGCAGGCACTTCTTCGGACACGGCAGAGGATTTCTCCCCCAGGGGTGAGGGAAAGGACTCTGGTGGACTAGGTCTGAGTGGAGCCGGCCAGCCCTGTCCTGGCAGACAGGATAGTTGAACGCTGCGTCGATAAGCCTTGCCAGCGCTAGGGCAGAGGCTCGATGATCCCCTGCCTAACGGCTCGAGAAACTGCCTCGGAGGAGTTCTTGGCGTCCAGCTTGCCCAGTATACGTGCGCGGTAGTTCTCGACTGTTTTTGGGCTCAGGCAGAGCTCCCGCCCGATCTCTCTGCTGCTCTGGCCCCGGCCAATGAGCTGGAGGATGTCCTTTTCACGGTCCGTGAGCGTGCTGTTGGACGAAGGTCGCTCTCCCGGCTTTCGCAACGAATCGATGAGCGTTCTCGTGGCCGACGGATTCAGGAATGACTGGCCGTTCGAAACGACGCGGACGGCCTGAACGAGATCGCTTACCGCTGACTGCTTCTGCACATAGCCGATGGCGCCGGCATCCAGCATACCTAGAAGGTAGTGGTCATCTGTGTACATGGTAAGGGCCAGAACGCGCGTTTTGGGATGACGCTCCAGTATCCTGCGGGTCGCCTCCATCCCGCTGATGCCCGGAAGGCCCAGGTCCATTATGATAACATCGGGCCTGGATTCTAGGAGGAACTCTACGGCCTCCTCGCCGCTGCCCACGGCTCCGACAACCTGAATGTCAGGTTCCCTCTCGAGCAACAGACGGATGCCCTCGCGAACGATGGAGTGATCATCGACAATGAAGACATTTATTCGATTTGCTGCGACACTTTGGTTGGGCATTGGGTGTGTATTAGGCAATGCGTTCATATCCGTACTAGTTGTCATCATCCAGTTAATGCTCTCTAGTCTCAGCATACCAGAATTCCCGACCAGTGCAATGAGTCCCTTCTTGGCACTTCGTAGGGGTATTCACCCGTTTGTGAAAGCGGGCAACGACCCCGAAAGAATCCAGCACCGCGGCCGTGCGAGTTAACCAACTTGCCCAGCCTACGACAAAGGCCGAATAATGCCCTGTGCGACTGCTTTAGAGACTGCCTCGGGGCAGTTTCTCGTCCTCAATTTCTGCAAAATCCGTGCCCGGTAGTTCTTTACCGTCTTGGTGCTCAAAGAGAGCTTGCGGCCGATTTCCTTGCTGGTGCAGCCTTGACCGACTAGCGTGAGGATGTCCTTCTCTCTCTCGGTAAGCGTTTCCTTGGGGGAGAGCTTGGGGGAAGGCCTGATGAATGCACTGGGGACGCTGGAGGAGGCCGGCCCTGGGGAAGAGCCGTGTTTACTGGTGGCTATTCTCAGGGCTCGAACGAGATCGTTTACAGCCGATTGTTTCAGCACATAGCCAGCGGCACCGGCGTCCAGCATGTCGGTGAGGTAGTGCGCGTCGGCGTACATTGTCAGGGCGATGACGCGCACGTCGGGGTTGTCCTTCGTTACCCTGCGCGTCGCCTCGATTCCACTTATGCCTGGGAGCCCCAGATCCATCACGACCACATTGGGCTTCACCTCGCGCAAGAGCTCTATAGCTTCTTCGCCGCTTCCCACGCTGCCGATGACGTGAATGTCAGGCTGCTGCGACAACAAAGTGCAGACACACTCGCGCACGATCTCGTGGTCCTCGACCACGAGGACCGCCACACTATCCGTCGGGGAGCACTGGCTTGCCATCTGTCTCACCTCTAGCTGGGAACTTTGCGTTGACCGTAGTACCGGACAACGTGCTGGATTTGACTGTAAGCACCCCGCCCAGGGACGCTACGCGCTCCTGCATTCCGGCGAGCCCCCATTGGTGCCGAGGCTCGGTCCGACTGCTTGGTGGTCTACTGTGGAAGCCAACGCCATTGTCGTGGATTTCAACCTCGACGAAGTCGTCTGAAAAACCCAGGCGAACGCAGGCGACTGTAGCTCTGGAGTGCTTGCGAACGTTTGCGACTGCCTCCTGGACGATGCGAAAGATCGCCAGCTCGGTGGCGCCGTGCAGCCTGCACCTTGGCTGCTCCAGTTGGATCTGAAGCTGTATGTTGCCCAGGTTCGCATAGCGCTTCAAGTAGCTGTGCAACGCCGGGACGAGTCCAAGGTCATCTAGCATCCGGGGCCGCAGGTTGAAGGCGAGTCGATGGAGCTCTTCGGCGCATTCGTCGAGGGCCTGGCGGGCTTGCACAAGAAGCTCCCGCGCGACAAACGCTTGAGGCAGCATCGCGATGGCCTGATCCAGGCGAAAGGCCGCGGATATGAGGAGTTGGCCTGCCTCGTCGTGGATCTCACGGGCTATGCTGGCGCGCTCTGCCTCGAGTAGCGTCGTGACGCGTTCGTTGAATTCCACCTCAAGCGCAGGTGTCGAGCGGTCCTGCGAGCGCCTATGATCCTGGCCATGGCCAGACCCCACTATTCCGCCCTTGGGCTCGAGACCTGACATCTTGTCCATTAGGCCTTGCCCTTCTCAGTCTTGAGCTGCTTTTCTTGGAATCCCTGAGATGCCTATACGATACAGCAGCGGGGTAGGAATGGGCGTCAGAACCGAGTTAGAAAACGGTTAGAGAATGCGCGTTGAATTCGGCACGTTCGCTTTGGTAGGGACGATAGAGGGGCCACAAATTAGAGTGGCATAGGCGGGCGGTCGAGCACAAGATGATGCGGGACGTTTTCGCACCGGGGGAGCCTGGAGCGCGGTTTGCTTGACAACAAGTCGAGTATGGTATATGTTAAAAACGAGGGAGGAAAATCGTTAAGTTAGAGCCTTGGAATCGCACGTTAAGGAAGATAATAGTCTCAACTAGTGTGAGGAGGTGTGGAACAGAAGCACCTCCTTTTTGATAGCCAGCCGCCGTCGGGAAGTGTACAGGAGTTGGTCAACACAACGACGGCAAGTGGCGTGCTAGCGCAAGAGCAGTCTTTGGTGTGAGCCAGGCAGGCGTGGCTAGTTTCTCAAAGATTGCTCTTGCTCGTTTCTTGGGGGCGAAATGGCGCACAAGATCCTGATAGTTGACGACGATCGCGACTTGCTGATGCTTCTTAGAAGCTCGTTACAGCGTGTCGGATTCTCCATATTGACCGCCGAAACCGGCCAGGAGGGCCTGAGACAGTTTTACAACGAGCGACCGGACCTCATTCTCCTCGATATCGCCCTGCCGGGAGTAGATGGGTGGAAAGTCTGTGGCCGTGTCCGGGAAGTATCGGAGGTGCCCATTCTGGTGTTGACGGCGCGATCAGAAACAGGTGACCGTATTCGCGGGCTGGATTTGGGGGCAGACGACTATCTGACCAAACCGTTCGAGCTACGTGAGCTGATAGCGCGTATCAGGGCGGTGCTCCGTCGGGCGAATCCTCAGCTCTCGCAAGATAAGATTGCCGTGTTCGACGACGGAGAGTTGCACGTCGATTTCGAGAGCCATGACGTGTTTGTGCGAGACCGTCGAGTGCATCTGACACGTCGGGAGTTCCGGCTGCTGGCATTCTTGGTGCAAAACAGTGGGAGGGTGCTAACCCATCAGCAACTGCTGGGGCAAGTCTGGGGACCTGAATTCGTGGATGAGGTCGGCTACGTGAAGCTGTACATCAGATATCTGCGGACCAAGCTAGAGGAGGACCCCAGCAGGCCCAGACTGATCTTGACTGAACGTGGCACCGGCTACCGCTTCGCGCGCAAGTGAATTTGCAGGCTGACAGCGCTTGTGCTATAATTGCCGGGAACGAGAAGGGAGACGAGGAAATTGGGAAGTACGGGATGTGATGAATCCCACCCCGGCCAGACGGCTGGTTCCCCTCTGGAGTGCGGAAAGGAAGAGATAATATCGATGCCACTGCCGAAAGACAGAAAGGAAGCCATCATTCAGCAACATCGTGTCCACGCCATGGACACGGGATCGCCTGAGGTGCAGATAGCGGTCCTGACGGAGCGAATCAACCAGTTGATCGAGCATCTGAAGGTGCATCGCCACGATCACCATTCGCGACGTGGCTTGCTGAAGCTGGTGGGCGAACGCCGTCGCCATCTTTCCTACTTGTCCCACAAAGACGTAGAGCGCTATCGCGCGATCGTGTCCAAGCTTGGCCTCAGGAAATAGCAAATGCCAAACCTGTGAAGGGTGTTGCCCAGGGATTGTCCCTGGGTTTGCTCTTGCTGCCCCCGAGCAGGTTCGTGTGATCCGTGTAGCAAGCACTATATCACGCGCTAGTCACGTTGGCCCCTGGCTTTGCGCCGCTCCTGCCTGGTATAATATGTATCGAGTGAATGTTAATGGAGGCTAGTTAGATGATGGAACGTTATGAGGTGGTGATAGGAGGGAAGCCGCTTTCCATCGAAACCGGAAAGCTGGCGCAGCAAGCGAACGGTGCTGTGGTCATCCGCTATGGAGACACCGTCGTCCTCGCCACTGCCACCGCGACCAGGGCGCCGCGTCCAGACATAGATTTCTTTCCTTTGACGGTCGACTACGAAGAGCGATTGTACGCTGCCGGCAAGATTCCGGGAGGTTTCTTCAAGCGGGAAGGCCGACCTAGCGAGAATGCCATTCTTACCTGTCGCTTGACGGACCGACCAATTCGTCCCTTGTTCCCCAAGGGATTTCGCAATGACGTTCAGATAATAGTTACTGTGCTATCGGCTGACCAGGAAAACGAGCCGGACGTGTTGTCCATAATTGCCGCGTCGGCTGCGCTCACTATCTCGGATATTCCTTTCGAGGGGCCGGTTGGAGCCGTTAAGATTGGGTACGTGGACGACCAGTTTATCGTGAATCCAACGGTCTCGCAACTGGCGGACAGCAAGCTCGAGCTGGTCGTGGCCGGTAGCAGGGAC
Organism: Chloroflexota bacterium; assembly: GCA_016210495.1. The sequence goes on along the minus strand of JACQUC010000200.1, from coordinate 19,986 downwards.
GCCGTGGTGATGGTCGAGGCTGGGGCCAAGCAGATGTCGGAATCTCAGATGCTCGAGGCCATCAAGCTCGGCCACAGCGAGCTTCAGGCGCTGATCGACCTGCAGGAACAAATGCGAAAGGACATTGGCAAGCCCAAGTCTCAGTTCCCTGTACGCCAGGTGCCGGCGACCACCAGGGCCGGGGTCGAGGCCGCTGTTGGCGGCAGGATGGCCGAGGTGGTCAATCAGACGGACAAGACCGTCCGCGAGGGCTTGCGAGACGATCTCAAGAAGGATGTGATTGCCCAACTTGGTGACGCGCACGACGAAAAGGACCTGAATGAGGTTCTCGAAGACCTCGAGAAGACAGAGGTCCGCACGAAGATCTTGGAGAAGGGCATTCGGCCAGATGGTCGTGATCTAACGACAATTCGGCCGATAGTTTGTGAAGCGGGGCTTTTGCCCAGGACGCACGGTTCAGGTCTCTTTACTCGCGGGCAGACGCAGGTCTTGAGCATCGCGACACTGGGGTCGATCTCTGACGAGCAAATCATCGATGGCTTGGGACTGGAAGAGACCAAGCGTTTTATGCACCATTACAACTTCCCGCCCTTCAGCGTGGGCGAAGTGAGGCGAGTCGGCTCTCCGGGCAGGAGAGAAGTGGGCCACGGAGCGCTGGCGGAGCGAGCACTTTCGGCAGTCATTCCCACGACGGACGATTTCCCCTACACTATTCGCCTTGTCTCCGAGGTCTTGAGCTCGAACGGCTCGACGTCGATGGCCAGCGTTTGCGGCAGCACTCTGGCGCTGATGGACGCCGGTGTGCCCATCGCCACGCCGGTAGCCGGCGTTGCTATGGGGCTGGTGACGGGCAAGGAGGGCCACTACGCGGTTTTGACCGATATCCAGGGCATCGAGGACCATCTTGGCGATATGGACTTCAAGGTGGCAGGTACGACAGAGGGCGTGACGGCACTACAGATGGACATTAAGGTGAAAGGTCTTTCGTACGACGTGATGGAGCGAGCGCTGGCTCAGGCGAAAGGCGCTAGACTGTTCATTCTGGATCGAATGCTGGATACCATCGCGCAGGTGCGGCCAGAGCTGTCGCCGCACGCGCCGCGTATGCTGCGTACGAAGATACCGGTGGAGAAGATTGGGGCGCTCATTGGCCCGGGCGGCCGCACCATCCGAGGCATTCAGGAGGAGACGGGCGTCAAGATCGACGTGGAAGAGGACGGCACCGTTTTCATCAGCTCGACGAAACCGGACTCCGCGCAAAAGGCGCTGACAATGATCGAGCGTCTCACCAAGGACGTCGAGCTTGGCGGTGTGTACCTTGGCAAGGTCACCAGGATCACGAACTTTGGCGCGTTTGTGGAGATACTTCCGGGCAAGGAAGGTCTGGTTAGACTGCCTGATCTTGCGGACTACTACGTATCTCGTGCCGAGGACGTCGTTGGCATGGGCGATGAGATCATGGTGAAGGTAGTCGAAATCGATTCCCAGGGACGGATCAACCTATCGAGACGAGCCGTGCTGGAAGGGACTCCAGCCAAGCCGGCGCCCGCGCGGCGGCCGGGTCCGGCCGGACCGGGTCCCTCGTATCCGAGGGGAAGGACGGAAGAGCCTCGGCGGGGTCCGGAGCCGGAACGAAGGCCGTTCCTGCCAAGGAGACCCGATTCCAGAGAGGGCCCGGGTCGCCCGTACGGCCCAAAAAGGTAGTAGTTTCAGCGAGGCTAACGCGTTCGAGCACAGGGTAGCAGGGGTATGGACAAACGGGATTACTACGACCTCTTGGGCGTGGGAAGGAGCGCCAGCGAAGAAGAGATTAGGAAATCCTTTCGGAAGCTGGCGCGACAGTACCATCCTGATGTCAATAATAACGAGGGTGCCGAGGCGCGGTTCAAGGAGGTCAACGAGGCATACGAGGTTCTCAGCGATCCTCAGAAGCGCAAGCTGTACGATCAGTTTGGCCACGCTGGCCTGCAAGGCTCCGGCTCCGGGGGAGCAGGTCCCGGATTCGATCCGTTTGGCTTCGGTGACATCTTCGAGACGTTCTTTGGGTATCGCGGTGGGACGACCACCAGACGGGCTGCACAGCGCGGCGCCGATCTAAGGTATGACTTGACAATCGCCTTCGAGGAGTCCGTCTTCGGCTGTGAGCGCGAACTGGAAGTTCCTCGTTGGGAAATGTGTTCAGCCTGCATGGGCACGGGAGCCGAAGCCGGAACTCAGCCGGTCCGATGCCCCGCGTGCAACGGAACCGGAGAGGTTCGGCGAGTATCTCAGTCTTTTTTCGGACAACTCCTGAACGTGTCCGCGTGCGAGCGCTGTCGGGGCGAGGGCAAGATAGTTCTTCAGCCCTGCGGGCATTGCCGGGGCGATGGTAGGGTCCGCACAATACGGCGCCTGTCGGTCACCATTCCGGCAGGGGTAGACGATGGCTCTCAGATGAAGCTTGCTGGCGAGGGTGAAGCCGGCGCCAGAGGGGGCGTTCCCGGTAGTCTCTACGTCGTCATCCACGTCAAGGAAGATCCTCTTTTCAGGCGCCAGGGTAACGACATCCTGTTTGACTTGCCCATTCACTTCGTGCAGGCGGTCTTGGGCGACGAAGTTGAGCTGCCTGTCGTGGGTGGTGACAGGACGAAATTGAGGATTCCGGCAGGCACGCAGAGCGGAAAGGTGTTTCGCGTCAAAGACAAAGGGGTTCCCTACCTCCGTGGCAACGGAAGGGGTGATATGCAGGTGAAGGTGAGGGTGAACATACCCAACCAACTGACGGATGAGCAGCGCCAGTTAGTGCTTCAGCTTGCCAAGTCGTTCGGCATTGGCCTTGCGCATCACGACGACAAGGGGTTCTTCGGCAGAGTCAAGGATGCACTGGGGGTCGAGTAGGAGCGGGTTGCAACCCGCCCGTTTGAAGCCTGCCCGTACAGTCAGGCTTCAAACCTGCCACAATTGAGACGAATTATGGACTGGCTGGAGCTTACGGTGCGGGTCGACGCGGAGTGCGTCGAGGCCACGAGCGAGGTTCTAGGGCGATACGTGCACGGCGGGGTGGTGGTCGAGGAAGACATCACCCCGTTTTCTGATGGCACTGGCTATCGCATAAACCTGGATAAACCCGTGGTGGTCAAAGGCTATCTGCCGCTGGACGATACCGCCCACCATAAGCAGGCGCAGATCGAGCGAGATCTCTGGCACCTTGGTCTCCTCAGGCCAGTATCTGAGCTCAGCTCGAAGGTCCTCAGAGAGGATGAGTGGCAGAACTCCTGGAAGCGCCATTTCCACGTGCATCGGGTGGGGCGGCGAATCGTCATAAAGCCGTCCTGGCAGGAATATGCGGCGCAAGCCGACGATCTTGTGATAGAGCTCGATCCCGGATCAGCCTTTGGCAGCGGACTTCATCCTACCACGCAGATGTGCCTCATCGAGCTAGAAAACGTCCTGAGGGGCTCAGAGCGAGTCCTCGACATTGGCACTGGGTCTGGCATTCTGGCCATCGCGGCAGCTAAGGCGGGCGCCGAGGCGGTGCTCGCTCTGGACGTGGACAGTGTCGCCGTTGAGGTTGCCCGACGCAACGTCGAGGCCAATAGGGTGGAGAAGATCGTACGAGTCCAGTTGGGGACCCTGCCATGGACAGGGGAGAACGATGGTTCGTGGAGAGGCGGATTCCACCTGGTGGTTGCAAACATTATCTCGAGAGTGATCGTGGAGCTTGCCGATCACCTGGTGGCAGCAGTGCGTCCTTCTGGTGTCCTGCTAGTGAGCGGTATTATCGAGGAACACGTGGGATGGGTCGAGGAATCGATTTGCGCGGCTGGTATCGGGGGCCTATCCCGGCGCAAAATGGGGGACTGGTTCGCAGTTGTCGGCCAGAAAGCTGCTGATGGGCGTGCATAGGTTCTTTGTTTCGCCACAGTCGATAGGCCGGAGCACCGTGTCGCTGGTGGGTCCCCAAGCGCACCAAATTCACAACGTGCTGCGTCTGGGCCTGGGCGATACAGTCGTGGTGCTGGATAACTCGGGCTGGCAGTACGAGGTCGAGATCACCTCCGCGGACTCCACGCTGGTAACGGGACGCGTGCGAGGCAAGTCGCTGGTGACGACCGAGCCGCGCACCAAGATCACGCTGTACCAGGGCTTGCTGCGGGGTAGCAGGTTCGAACTAGTGCTACAGAAGTGCACAGAGCTGGGCGTTGTGGCCTTCGTGCCGACGATCTGCGAGCGCTCACTGGTGGGCAATATCGACGAGGCGAGCGCGTCACGAATACAGCGATGGCAGAGGATCATAGCTGAGGCTGCCGAGCAGTCTGGGCGGGGAAAGATGCCCACGCTTCGGTCGGCGCAGCTTTTCCAGCAGGCGTGCGAGGAATCCCGTGTCGTGTCGCTTCTGGCGTGGGAGGGGGAGGAGATGCTGGGGATGCGCTCGTTTCTGCGGCGTACATCGGGCGATAATGGAGTTCCGGGGAAACCTTTCTCGATAAATATCTTCATCGGCCCCGAAGGTGGCTTTTCTGTGGCCGAAGTTCAGCGGGCGCGAGCTTACGGTATCGTGCCAGTGAGCTTGGGCGCTCGCACTCTGCGAGCGGAGACGGCGGCGATTGTGACTGCCGCTATCACGCTGCACGAGATGGGAGACATGGGCGAGTAGCAATCTCATTGCGCAAAAAGCCTGCTTAGGGTATACTCCATAGTGTAAACCGTACGAAGGGTGATGCGGAGCGGAAGCACTGGGGCTTTGGAGCGCGCTTCGCGTGCTTCACCGTACGGTTTTTTGATTGTTTGGTCGACAGATAGGGAGTTGGTCGTGCCGAAGAAGTCCGAAAGGGTGGTGGATGCGGATGTTCTTGCGGTGTACGACGTCCAGATGATGGCTGAAGTTCTTAGTGAGAAACTACAGACCTACCTTAGCCCGTCGGATCTGGCAATGGTCTGGCGCGCTTACGAGTTTGCTAAGGAGGCGCACGGATCTCAGGTTCGACGTTCTGGTGATCCTTATGTCACCCATCCCTTGGCGACGGCCCGGATTCTGGCAGATCTGCACCTGGACGCTGCTGCGGTGGCCGCGGCCCTGCTGCACGACGTGCCCGAAGATACCGGAGTGTCGCTGGATAAGATCGAGAAGGCGTTTGGGCCGGAGATTGCCAAGCTAGTCGATGGGGTGACTAAGCTAAGCCGGATCAACTGGGAGGTCATCGAGGAGAGCAAGCGCAGGATCAGCAAGCAGAGCGAGGACGAGCTGAACGCCTGGGCGGAAAACGTCCGCAAGATGTTCCTGGCCATGGCCGAGGACATTCGCGTGGTGCTGATCAAGCTGGCGGATCGACTGCACAACATGAGCACTCTCGTGTATCTTACACCGGTGAAGCGACGTCAAATCGCACAGGAGACGCTGGAGATCTACGCACCGCTGGCCAGCCGTTTGGGAATCTGGCAAATGAAATGGCAGCTTGAAGACCTGTCTTTCCGCCATCTCGAGCCGCACAAGTACAAGGAGATCGCGGGCTTGCTGGCTGGTCGAAGGGACGCGCGAGAGAGGTACATCTCTGGGGTCATCAAGCTGATCGAGGAGGAGCTGCAGCGCGTGAGCATCGTCGCCGACGTTAGCGGGAGGCCTAAGCACATCCACAGCATCTACCGCAAGATGCAGAGTCGGGGCGTCGACTTCGGCCAGATCTACGATTTGCTGGCCGTACGCGTGCTTGTGGATGAGATTCCCGATTGCTACAGCGCTCTGGGGGTCATCCATTCCTTATGGCATCCAATCCCCGGCCAGTTTGATGACTACATAGCGATGCCGAAAGAAAGCTTGTACCAGTCTCTGCACACCACGGTCGTGGGGCCCGAAGGCAAGCCGCTGGAGATACAGATTCGCACGCACGAGATGCACCGGCTCGCCGAGTACGGTGTCGCGGCGCACTGGAGATACAAGGAAGGCGGGAAACGCGACTCAAGGTTCGAGCAGAAGATAGCCTGGTTGCGTCAGTTGCTGGATTGGCAAAAGGATGTGGCGGGCGGCGCTGAAGAGTTCGTCGAGAACCTAAAGACCGATATCTTCCGCGATCAGGTGTATGTTTTCACCCCCAAAGGAGAGATCAAAGATTTGCCGGCGGGCGCCACGCCGCTGGATTTTGCCTACCGTATTCACACCGACGTTGGCCACCGCTGTGTCGGCGGAAAGGTGAACGGTCGTCTGGTCCCGCTTGACTATCAGCTTCAGACCGGGCAGATCGTCGAGATCCTCACGACCAAGGGGCCAAAGGGGCCAAGTCGGGACTGGCTCAATCCCAATCTTGGCTATATTAAGACAGCTCACGCCAGGGAGAAGATTCGCCAGTGGCTCCGAAGGCAGCGGCGGGATGAGAACGTTAGCCGCGGGCGTGAGCTGCTGGAGAAAGAGCTCTCTCGAATGGGGCTGGTCCAGGAGAAACTGGAGTCGGTCGCCGAGGCGTTCAAGTTCGAGCGTCTGGACGATTTTCTGGCGGCGATTGGCTATGGGGATATCAGTCCGCAGCAGATAGCGGCCAAGCTCGCGACGGAGCAGACCCGCGAGAGCGAGGTTTCTTTCCCTGTTGTGGAGCGCGAGCCCGCCGAAACCACGCGTGGCATGAAGGTGATGGGGGTGGGAGACCTGCTCACCCGACTGGCGCGCTGTTGCAACCCGTTGCCGGGTGACGAAATCGTGGGCTACATCACGCGGGGCAAGGGCATCACCGTCCACCGCAAGGACTGCCACAATATCCTTGCCGAGCAGGAGAGAGAGCGTTTGGTAAGCGTTGAGTGGGGCCGCGTCGAGCACCAGGTGTTTCCCGTGAGGCTGCGCATCGAAGCCTGGGACAGGGACGGCCTACTAAGAGACGTGGCCTCCGTCGTAGCCGAGGACAAGATCAACATGTCGTCGGTCAGCGCCGTCACCAATCCGGACCGCACGGCCACCATTACGGCTACTCTCGAAATCAGCAGCATCGACAAGCTGAGTCGGATTCTGTCGAAGCTGGAGTCGATACGCGATGTGTCGAGTGTCAGCCGAGACATCGGATAGGCGAAAGTTACTCCGCGATCAGGCGTATGTTGGTCACATAGCTCTCGTAACTGTGCCCGGATGCGGCAACTTCCAGCCAGAGAAGGAAGGCCGGCCTCGGCGTCAGTCTCCCCTCCGGGTCGAAGAGGTCGATTTCTACCGATTGCCACTCATTTCGGGCCATCTCCTGGCCGTACAGCGTAGGGTTCCTGTCCTCGTTCTGGTAGTAGAAACCTCGGACGAATGTGACCTCGCTATTATATACGTCCCGGTACTTCAGGCGAATGAGCAGGGGATACTCCGAGCCCAACACGCCACCCCCGGAAAGCGACTGATTCGCCAGTTTCAACTCGAAGCTAAGCTTCACCGAGTTGAAGTCGGTGATATCCTTTTCGATGGGCTGAAAAATGTATTTCTCCCAGTGCTTCTTGGCGCCTTCTCGGCGGAATCCCAGGACGGTGCGGCCGTCCTGGGTCTCGAGCGTGGCGGCAGCCGGGATGGGCTCGTCGACTGGCTCAGAACGGTCCGCGAGTTGCCAGACGTCCAGTCGGTCGTTGAAATCGCCGTTTCGAATCAGATTGCGCGTAGCCGGCAGGGGGTCCAGAGGCTTCGATCCAAAGCGAACTTCTGTTCTCTCATGTTGCAATAACTCGACCGAGCGATTTGCGCCCGTCACGGTAGAGGAACCCTGACGGGTCACCATTTCGGTCATGTCCTTGCCGCGACCGATAGAGAAGCTACCCTCACGCAGGACGATTGCCGCTTCGGGGGTCACGACCTCTAGATGGCGCGACTTCGTGCCTGGCGGGGCGACTTCCAGACGCGCGTGGCCGGTTTGCTGCCGGAGGTGGATGGCGGCGCGGTTGCTATTATACTTCGTCAGGCGCAATTGCTCGACAGTGATGGCAGTGTCTGGCCACAGAAGCACGTTGCTTCCGTCGAACAGCCACAAGACAGCCTGAGAGCCCTCGACGGTGCGGAAGCTGTCTCCCTCTGAAATGCGGATGCTCTTGCTGTCTCCGCCGGACTGTCCGGCGGCATTTACCTCGAACTTGGCGCCGCGCTCTTGCAGCAGCACTGTGCCTTTCAGAATGTCGAGGCTGACTTCCTGAGGATCCATGGCATCGGTCAGATAGGAGCTTATCGCCAATGGCACGCTGATGACGACAAGGCAGAAGACTACGAATGACAAACCCATGACCGTCCAAGCGAACCGTTCGGGATTACGCCTCATTCTTCGTGCCTTCGAGTTCGTCAAGGCTCCTGGCAAGATGGTCCTGGAGGCGCGGCCTGGTACCCACGAGCCCTGCCCGACTTGCCGCCGCTTCTCCCGTTCGTTCTTCCTCTATCAGCGAGGCTACGTAGATGCTATTGAGAACCAGGGCCCTGGCGAAGGGATTCTGCGGCAGCGGAACCTCGCTAAGTTCGTCGAAAGCCTGTGCGGCAGCCAGCGCGCGCTTGGCTTCCAGCGTCTGGCCCGTCTTAATGAGCAAGTAGCCGTTCTCCTCTAGCCTTCGCTTGTAGAGCCGTCTGGTCCTTGTGTCGAAGAGCGTGGCTAGGGCGCGTTGAAGTATCTCTTCCAGCTTTTCCTTCTCCACCCAGGGGGGCAGGCTGATCTTCCCCTCCTTCACGTCGCGCATGTCAGCCACGTAGGATCTGACAAGCTCTTCTTTGATGACCCAGCCCCGGAATTCGGGGAGGGTAAGGATGCGGGGAGACTTCTGGAGATATTCGGGATGCCACTTGATGTCCAGCAGGCTCAGTTCTTCGTAAATGGCTAGTCGCTCCATCGGCTGGGGCGCGACGAGAATCCGTTGCCACGGGCGAATGCTAAGCGGCACGGTCCGTCCGGCGCCTGCGGTGATTTCCACGGCTTCGTACATCAGACATTGGAAGTATTCGGCAGGAAGCTCGACGAGAATCGATGGGAGCGTACGAAGGCGCATCTTCTCTACCAGCCCCTGCCAATTCCTTCTGGCAACCTCATCCACTCTAGCTTGCTTGATGCCCTCTTCGTCGTCGAAGTAAACCTGGATCACCGCGATGCCGCCGTAAGGCTTCTCGACGGCAGCGATGCCGCTGCGCCCCCCGCCACCGTCGATGTTGCCAATGTAGGTAGCCAACACACGGTATTCCGGCTTGGGCATCTGTATTTGGGCTTCCAGCACGAGCCGCAAGGGCTCGACGGCCATCCCCAAGGACTGGAGCCGATACAGGGATCGTCTGGCTTCTTTGCGGGCCTCTTTGTTCCTGGCCTTCTCCGCCAGCACGTGCAGAGCGGTGGCCGCCCGCTTTGACTTGATCGAGCCCAGGGCACGAATCGCCGGGAGCACGACAGATGTGTCTTCGTCTTTCGCCATCATGTCAAGCAGCGGCAAAGCCTGCTCGCCAAGCTCGTCCACGATCCCCTGAATTGCCGCTTGGCGTGGTTTGGCATCGGGCAAGGTGCGGATCTCCTGGAATAGGGACGCAAGGAGTTCATCGGCCAGCGCCGAGCCGGCCAGCAGGCTTCGCGCCCTTTCCAGCAGTTGGTCGAGAGCTGCGGCGACCTCGACCAGCTTGGCTGGCTGAGTCAGAGGTGCCGCTCTTCCTCCATGTTTAGCTGATCGTTTCTTGTCCAATCGTCACCACCTGCCTGCGACTAGTTCGCTCTGCGAAGTTTAGCAAGCTCAAGCAGACAAGTCAAATGCTCGTTCTCGCCTGGGAAGTCAATCTGCCGATGAGCTGCCCGTCCCTATGTTCCTCGACGTGTACGAGCAACAACTCGTTGGCAAGTGGCTCCTGACTCTCGGCAAGCACGCGGAGGTAGTTGTCGGTCAACCCCTCCCAGGTCATCGAGCCCTCTCCTGCGGCCCGGTTGTCGGCCAGGCTTGTCTCGAACAGGACGTCCACGGTCTGGCCGACGAACGTCTCACGAAAAGCACGTGCGCTCTCATTCGCTAGTCTGGCGAGAGCATCGCTCCTTCCCTTCTTGTCGTCATACGGGACTTGGTCGGGCAAGGCGGCTGCGGGTGTCCCCCGGCGCGGGGAATACTTGAAGACGTGGATTCCAGCGAAGCCCATGTCCTTGACGAGTCGGTATGTCTCCTGGAATTCCGCTTCCGTCTCGCCCGGAAAGCCGACAATTACGTCGGTCGTGACGGCGATGCCGCGCACTGCGTCCCGCAATTGCCGCACGACGTGACGGAAGTGCTCGACTGTGTAGCGGCGGCGCATCCTCCTCAGCACGCTGTTGCAGCCGCTTTGCAGAGGCAGATGGACGTGGCGGCAAAGCCGTCGGTCCCGCCATACCGCCAGGAGATTGGGATCGAAGTCCTGGGGTTCCAGCGAGGATAGCCTCAGTCTCGGAACGTCAGTCTGGCTCAATATGGCAGCGACCAGGCGACAGAGGCTCTGTCCTGGCGGAGACGCGAGGTCTCGCCCGTAGGCGCCGAGGTGAACGCCGGTCAGCACGATCTCCTTGTGAGCGGCGGCGATCTTCCGACGGACCTCATCAAGAACTTCGCCTGGTGCAACACTTCGCTCGCTACCTCGAGCGGTGGGCACGATGCAGTAGGAGCAGAACTGATTGCAGCCATCCTGGACTTTGACCAGAGCTCGGGTGCGTCCCCAGGGATCAAGGTGCTCAAGAGCCCCGCCGGGCAGTTCGCGACCTACGCCGAGCGCGTCGGCAACGTGCTGTGGTAGCATTGCTTTATCGCTGTTAGCCACGAGCATATCCACTCCACACGTCCTGGCGACCTCTTCGGAACTGGTGTTGACGTAGCATCCCGTGGCGACCACCCAGGCCTGTCGGTTGTGATTTCTGGCCTGGCGAATGAATTGGCGGGATTTGCGATCGGCGACGTGCGTCACGGTGCAGGTGTTGATAACGTAGGCGTCGGCAGGGGCATCAAAATCGACCAGATCGAAGCCGAGGTCGGCAAACCCCCGGGCCAGGTCGTCGGTTTCGGCCTGGTTGAGCTTGCAGCCGAGGGTCGTTAGCGCCACCGAGGGTTTGCGATGGTTAGGTTTGAATGGGTTCATGGGATCTCCCCGAGTGGTTTGACGCCAAATGAGCACGTCCAACAGCCCGCCGTGCCGCAAAAACGTTGCCAGGTTCTCTGGCCTACCTGTCTTGGCAACCACAGCGCCATCCAACAAATTATACAGATTGCGCGTAGTAAAACGCCAAGCTTCGCAGTTATGTTGGAGAAGGTGCAACAAGCTATGCAGGCGTGCAGCTAGCACGGTTCTTGCTCTATAATAGAGTGAACATGAGGAGTCAAGGACGTGCAAAATGAATCTGTCAAAAGCGGGATTCTCGACCAAAGCCGTACACGCTGGCGAACAACCGGACGAGTTGACAGGGGCCGTGCCGTCCCCCATCTATCAGAACTCGACCTTTGCCTTCAAGAGCGCTGATCACGCCGCTCGGGTGTTCCAGGGCCAGGAGCAGGGATATGCATACAGTCGTCTGGGTAATCCGACCAACAGGTCGCTGGAAGAGAAGCTGGGGCTTCTGGAAGGCGGCGTGGATGCCGTGGTCACCGCATCCGGTATGGCTGCCGTCTCGACGCTAGTGGGATCGTTGGTCCGGGCGGACGACCATATCCTCGCGGCGGGTGCGCTCTACAGCGCCACGTACACGTTCCTGGACCAGCTCGCGCCACGAATGGGACTGGCGGTAAGCTTTGCCGATGCAACGAAGGTGAGCGAATTTCGCTCGGGAATGCGCGCCAGCACAAGAATGATCTACATCGAAACCCCAGCCAACCCGACGATGGACGTCGTCGACATCGCGGCAGTTGCAGAACTGGCACGCAGCATAGGCGCGCTGCTGGTGGTAGACAATACCTTTGCCACCTTCTACAACCAACGTCCTTTGCAGCTAGGGGCGAATCTCGTGCTTCATAGTGCGACCAAGTACATCGGCGGCCATTCGGACGTTGTGGCCGGCGCGATCATCGGCTCACAGGAGCACATTGGCCTGATACGCAGTACGCTCAAGGTTACCGGCGGTATTCTAGGGCCCTTTGAGGCCTGGTTGCTGCTCAGAGGACTGAGAACCCTTCCGCTGCGCGTTGCCCGCCAGAACGAGACCGCACAGAGAGTGGCAGAGTTCCTGCAAGAGCGTCCGGAGGTTGCCCGCGTGCTCTACCCCGGCCTGCCGAGCCACTCGGGCCACGCGATCGCGAAACGCCAGATGTCTGGCTACGGTGGAGTGCTCTCCTTCGAGCTGAAAGGTGGCGTGGAGGCCGGCCGCACGCTGATGAATTCGGTCGAGCTGTGTACTCTTGCAGTAAGCTTGGGGAGCGTCGAGACGCTCATCGAGCATCCCGCGTCGATGACCCACGCCGGGGTGCCTCCAGCGGCCCGGCAGAAGGCCGGCATTACCGATGGCCTGGTCCGCCTGGCCGTGGGCATTGAAGATGCCGAAGACATCATCGAAGACCTTCGCCAGGCGCTGGAGCGCACGAACAGAACTATCGCGGGGCGAATTGGCGCTGGTTTGACCTAGCCGCAAGGTGAGGAAGGTCTTCAGCACTAAGGGTGACCGGCTGGTTGCCCCTACCTTAACCGAACCTCAGCGAACTCGGACCGGCGTTGAAAAGGCGCACCCTCCTGGCAGCACGCGTTGCGGCCATGGTGGCCAGCAGTGTATCATTGATCGCAGATTAGTCGAATATGTCACATTCGAGCTTGGCGTCCTTCGGCGCCCCGATAGATCGGGGTCGCCGTCAACCCGCCTGACATGAGCACGCCAGTTCGAGGGTTGACGCGAGTCCGCCTGAGGCGGACCGCGAAGGACCCAAGGCCGGCCAAGCACACAGGAGGGGCGGCGTGGGGAGATCTGGCCCATAGCCAAATGTGACATTGCCAAATCCGTCCCGAGGCTGGCGTTGGCACCGGGAGCGAGCGGGGAAGGAAATGGAAGAAGAGTCGAAGCACGAGATAGCAGAGGGAGAGGAAGCCCAGGGACTGTCCCTACTGGGACGGGAGGTCCGGGGGCCGGTGCGGCAGTTGGAGACGTTTCCCAATCAGCATCCTGGTCGTCGCTACACGGTGACGCTGGTGTGCCCCGAGTTCACGTGCGTATGTCCCGCCACCGGACAGCCCGATTTCGCGACCATCACCATTCGCTACATCCCCGACCAGCGCATCCTCGAATCCAAGTCGTTAAAGCTATACCTCTGGTCTTACCGCGAGGAGGGCACCTTCCACGAGCACGTGACCAATCGGATTCTCGACGACATCGTGAAGGCGGTGGAGCCGCTGTACTGCGAAGTGGTCGGCGCTTTCAACGTGCGCGGCGGTATCTCGATCACCGTCGAGGCGAAGTACGAGCGGCCATGAGCTCGCCCAAGCTCAGCCAGCGTTCGATATGCGGTCTGTTGACGGGGCGCCGACCTCGTGATACACTTCTTGTGAGAGCGGGTAATGATGCCCCACAAAACAACCCATCGTGCGGCCACCTTCGCCGTTCCAAATCTTCCTGTGAGCCGTTATGCGAAGAGCATGTGACCCTTTCGATTTGCAGGCGCCTGAGCAGCGCGTGTACTGCGCTAGGCGAGGAGCAACTGGCTGCTTCTGTGTGCGAGAATCGATTCACTCCGAGGATTTAATTGAGGGGTGTACGGTGAGGGCAAGATGCCATTAATTCCGGGGCGTCTGTTTCTAGCAATACTATTCGCCTTCATCGCCCTCCCGTTACTGCCACCGCCGACAGTATCCACCGTGGTGGCGCCAGCAGCGGCCACCCAGAGTTTAGGGCAGCTCACCGAAACCAGCGATGGGTACTTCTACACCGGCCCGGTCCTGAGCGCCGACGGCTCGCGCATCGCCTACTGGTCAGAAGGCCGGCGAGAGATCTATGTGATCGGCGGCGATGGGGATGGGCAGCACACGTTGGTCGGCGACCCATTTCGAGCCAATGGTCCTCCTTCCATCAGCGGCGACGGCCAGTGGATAGCCTTCGCCGCGTTTGACAGCGAAAAAGCCGGCAACCCCTGGTATTCTGGCGACATATACGTTCGTCGGTTCGACCTGAGCGTATTCATGCAACTCACCTCATCCCCGACCAATGACGACCAGATCCACCTCGCGGGGGCGCGTGGCAACCCGGCGATTAGCGGCGACGGGTCGCGCGTGGTCTTCTCTTCCAGCGCCGACTTCTTGCGTCAAAACGGCGACGGGAGCGCCGAGCTTTTCATGCTGCGTGCCAACGGCACCGGCGGCCTGGGGCAGCTCACTAACTTCGTCGATATCCGCGGTCCCAACCCCGGCGATCTGATAGTGCAATACACAGCTTTCGCTCCGGCCATCGATCATATCGCCTCCAGAGTAGCTTTCATATTGCGTGAGCTCCGAATGCGCCGGACCGACGGCGGTGCCGACATCCTGTCCGACACGCATTCGCTCTACGTGGTGAACACGAACGGCAGCGGCCGGCGGGAGCTGGCGACCGTGTCGACAACATACTCGCCCCAGGAATACCTGGGGGAACGGCCCGCTATCAGCGGCGACGGCTCTACCGTGGCGTTTCCGGCCTACATTAACGTGGGCGGCGGCAACCCCGACGGGGGCCTGGAGATATTCACCATCAAAACCGACGGCAGCGGGTTCAGGCAACTGACCAGCACTGCCGGCCGGTCCGCTTACCCCTCGCTCTCCTTCGACGGCTCTCGTGTCGCCTTCACTTCGTATGAGCCCACCGATTTTGAACGCCGCGCTTACGAAGTGTACGTGATGAACACCGATGGAACCGGCCTGAGAAAGCTCACCTCCACCCTTGGCGACCCCACCGTACGCCGCACCGGTTTTGAGGGCGTGGCGCTCAGCGCCGATGGCACTTGCGTCGCCTTCTCCTCCAGCGGCGACCTCCTGGGAAAGAACGCCGACGGGAACTACGAGATTTACTTGCGCCGGCTGACCTCTCTGGTGGCGGTTCAGGGGATTCGCAATCTGAGCCTTCCCGATGATCTGAGGAACAACCGACGGAGCCTGGTGGCCAAGCGTGACCTGGTGGTTCGCGCCTTCTTCGACACCGGCCTTGATGGGCCGTCCACCCTGGCCAGGGGACGCCTCATAGTAGACGAGGGAACCGCCAACGAGAGATCCTTCCAGGTGAACGACTATATGGCCCGAGCATTGGGATACTTTGCTGACAAACCTGACGCACGCCAGCGTCTGGAAGATAGCCTGAAGTTCTTCATCACCGGCGCCGTGGCCGACAACCTCCTCACGCCGGGCATCCACACGTTCAAGGCGGTGATTGAGCCGCAGAGTGCAGGTGCCTTTCCGTCCTTCGAGGAAACGTTCCGGGCCAACTTCAGGCAGCCGGATAGTGTGGAGGTGTTCGTCATCCCCGTCCGCGTGAGAAACGCCGCTGGCGTCTACGTGGAACCCGAGGCGGCGGTCTTGCGGTCGGCGGCAGACCATCTTCGTTCCTACTACCCTCTGGACGAGCAAGAGGTCCGTGTCACCATACTCAACCCTCACGAGGTAGATGCGCCACTCACCACGATAGACAGGCGGCGAACGCTCGCCAATGACCTGCTGGGGCGCCTTCAGGCACAGCTCAACCACGGGCAAGTGGCGACGCCGGCCAAGCACAACTTTGCTGCGGGCGTGGTGCCCTACAACGTCGACGGACAGAATCCGTTGGGCCAGACCGCTGGCGGAGGGGAGCGCCTCGGGTACACCTTCCCCGCCATCCGCGGCGTGGTCGTCACGTTGGATAGGGAGCCTTATGGAACCAATGAGCGGCTGGTCAGCTCCACCGTCGCCCATGAGATCGGCCATCTCTTCGACCTGGGCGATGAATATGCCGGAGGACGTCCCTCGGCGATTAACCCGCCGCCGGCCGCGGCCGACGATGGCGACAGTGTCGGCAACTATGTGCAGGAAGTGGCTGGCGGCCTGGACACCACCAACCGCTCCGCTGTCTTCACCCGCTCCGGCAACGAACGATACGGGTTCATGGGAGGGGGCAACGACCGGAACTCCTGGGCCACCGGAACCGACCATTCCTACGTTTACACGCGACTTACTACCGACACCGTAGGCGCCAACTTCGCCATCCGCGCCAATACGCGGGTCATTGACGTCTCGGGGATAATAAGCCAATCAGGCGGGCTGGTATTTAATTCATTCATCGTGGCCGCGTCTCCGTACAGCTTCCCGCGACCCTCGGGTAGCCAGTATACGGCCCGATTCGCCAACTCCGCTGGCGCAAGCCTGGACACTGTACCTTTCGACGTGGACTTCACCGTCGAGGAGCACGGTCGAGGCTATTCCCCTGTCAATGCGTCGCCATTCGGTTTCACTGTGCCGGCTCCCGAAGGCATCGCGTCTGTCACGGTGCTCTCGGGCGCTACGTCCTTAGCAACTTTCAACGTTAGCGCCCGCCCGCCGACGGTCACGGTGCTGGCCCCTAACGGTGGCGAGACCATAACGGGCACTGCTCAGATCCGCTGGCAGGCATCCGATCCCGATGGCGATAATCTCAACTACACGGTCCTTTACTCCCCCGACGGCGTCACGCGCCACGTGCTGGCCAGTCGCCTGACGACTACAACTTTGAACGTCGATTTCAGCCGACTAACGTCTAGCAGCAACGCACGCGTAATCGTGGTCGCCAACGATGGCTTCAACTCCGCCGAGGACGCCTCCGACGCCACGTTTGTCGTCAGGGGCACGACCACAAAGCTATTCTTGCCAGTGATATTGAACCAAGCGGCAGGGCCATGACGTGGCGGCATAGATCTTATATTATTCCGGCAATGCGACACGGGTGTCCATAACCTTTCTGCAACCCGTTGACGGGCTTTCGACCTTGTGATAGTCCTAGCGAGAGCAGATTACGATGCCCACCACGATGAAGCTCGGGGTGGGGCGGTTTAGCCGCCATAACGCCAGATGATAGCTTCTACGGGTCCTTTTGCGGAAGGACAGGTAGAGGCTTTCTTGTTGGGGTCAAACCGAGGGCTTTCCGAATGAGTTATTATGAACTCAGCTAATCGCTTGGTTGGACAACGCCTCCCGCCAGGGCATCCGCGGATCGCTCCAGTCCCCAAGTGGCATACCATTCCAGGAGGTCCTGATGCACCGCGTCGTAGTCGGCCTTCACTTCCTCATAGCGATGCGCGTTCTCCAGGGCGATAGCACCCAGGTTGGCGACGGCCTCGACGAACTCGATGTCTTCAGGGCTGAACTGTCTGCGCTCGGCGGTGTAGACGCGCACGACGCCGATCACGTGGTCCCGCAGGCGGATAGGGGCACTGAGGACTGAGGCAATTCCCTCCCGGATAGCTTGTGGTCGGTATTGCACCCTTGGATCAGTGCTGACATCCAGCACAACAACCGACCGACCCGACAGAGCTTCGGACATGCTCGCATCCACGCTAAGCGGCCCTTTGCGCACGTACCAGTCGCTAAGCCCGTAAGCTGCACTGTGGTACAGCTCTCGTCGATCCGGGCTGAGAAGAATGATCGAACAAGCTTTTGCTTGCAGTGCTCCAGCGGTGCTCTCGGCGACTGCCTTAAGCACCGCGCGGGTGTCCAGAGTTGAGTTGATTGTCACGGCCACCTGGTAGAGGGCACGATAGTAGCGCGCTTCTCTCGTCTCCATAGCAACCTCCTTGTTTACTAAACAACCGGTTACGACTGTACTCAATGCCTCACTCTTCAGAGCCCTGGCCGGGCGGCGGCGTCCTCGCCCGGTCTCCAACGTCTACATCTACGCCTTGTAAAACTGCGGGAAAAAACAAGCGGACTAACCGACTGCTAACATCACATCCCAATCCATCCGGCGTGGCACGGACTTGCAACGCTTGAAGATGGTTTGACGGCTGTAAACTTAAGGCTGGCCACTCGTCCTTGCACGACAGCAAGATCCTCCTTTACTTGGGGAGCAGTGAACTCCTTCCCTGGGCAGCAGGCCATAGCTTCAAGTTCTTCTGGCGTCAGCAGGTGACGCGTCACGATCCGGATAGCAGCAAACCCTGCTCCCACCACCGTCCGCCAGTACGCGTCTTCACCAAGAGCGCCACCCAGGCACCCTGCCCAGTTCGACTGGAAGCGGTTCCTTAGCTGTGGATCGATATCGTCTGTGAGCACAATGTCCGAGATCGCAAGTCGTCCACCCGGCCGCAGAGTACGAAAAGCTTCTTTATACACGGCGTCTTTGTCGGGGCACAGGTTGACGACGCAGTTGGACACCACGACGTCCGCGAAACCGTCCGCAATTCCCGTCATGTCCATCCTCGCAAGGCAGAACTCAATGTTGCGGTCTTGCAAGCCCGCATCGGCTACGGCCTGCCTGGCCCGCTCGATCATCTGGGGAGCGAAATCGATTCCGACTACCGTCCCCAGCGGCCCGACTTTGTGAGCGGCCAGGATGACGTCTATCCCACCCCCACAGCCGAAATCTAGAACCACCTCACCGGGCCGGATGTTGGCGAAGCCGGTGGGGTTGCCGCAACCCCGAGAGAGATTAAGGGCAGTCTGTGGCACCAAGGCAAGCTCCTCCTGGTCATACAGTCCCCGATCCACTGCGTAGCCCGAACCGGGCTGTTTCTTGCTGGGTCAACAGGACTTCCCGTCCCCTCCTGTCTCAGCGAATTTGTCGTAGCGACTCTTCACCAGCCGCTCGATTTCTTCAACCTTCAGCATTCTTGCCTCCTCCAGTCTTGAGCCGTTCCCCCTGGCCGCCCCAACCCGACTTCCACAGTTGTCTTGAAAGAGCGTGGTTCCCCATCGATATGGCAGTGGTCGCGTGGCTAACGCACCACCATCACGTGGCAGGGAGCACCGCGGCTGACTCGACTCGCTGTACCCAGGAGCGCATCCCAAAGCCAACCGCGCCCGTTGCCGCCGATAACGATGAGGTCGAAGCCGCCCTGTCTGGCGTAGTGTACAATCGTCGCTACCGGACGGCCGGGCGTGATAGCGCTGTGCAACTGCACTCCGCGCTGCGTGGCCAGCTTTCTTGCCTCATCGTGCAGTTCGCCGTAGTATTTGTCCTCCCATTCCTTCTCCTCTTGCACCTCGCCGACGGTCACGGGGAAACGGGGCAAGTTCTCCTCGACGGAGAGCGCCCACAACTCGGCATCGTGCTGCCAGGCGAGGCTGATCCCCATTCGCAGGGCGTTCCACGACTTCTCCGAGCCGTCGAAGGCGACGAGGATTCGTCGGAAGCTTCCCTCTCTCCACTGTGAACGGGGTTCTGCGACCTCTGGTGAGACCCGGGGCTCCACACAACCGCTACGCATCGAGGTTCCCTCCCTAGCCATCACTGGCGCGGCGAACGCTCGCGTCGGCTGGGTCCCTATGCCGGCTCTTTCTAGTGCGTTTTCAACGTGGAGCGAAGGCACATACTCGGCGACGCGGGCAAGCGCGTCTTCAAAACACAAACCTTCACGACTCGAAGTGCGAAACGGAGAAAAAAGACTCCCAAAACGACAAATGTCAGCTAGGAGTCATCAGCACGATTGCGGTTTGGGGCAAGTTCAGAATTCGTTCGCCCCGGGCAGATCTCCATTGCCTGGCGGAGACACTCCACCTCTCTTATCGTACTCCGCTACTGTCCGGGTGTCAAGCATCTCAGCATCTCGTCCGAACATAAATATCCTGCCATACAAATCTTCGCCATAGCTGGTTTCCAGTGGCTCGCCTTCGATTAATTTGAAAGTTCGTCCACCGTCGGCTTGCCTTTCGGCCCGCAGGAAAATGGCGTTTTCCATTCTTCTGTCGTGGAAACTGTGCGCAAATTCATATAGATGCGTGACGACAAAAACCTTGAGGTGTTTTTCCAGTAACGCGCTAACTATCTGCCTGGCGATCTCCGAGCCTTCTCTCTCATTGGTCGCGGCAAATGATTCGTTGAAAAGCACCATCGAATTTGGGGTTATCTTATCTACGATATCGCTCATTCTACTAAGCTCTTCGTCAAGCTTCCCGCTTTTCATGGTAGGGTCTTCTTCCCGTTTGTAGTGCGT
>JACQUC010000017.1 GCA_016210495.1 Chloroflexota bacterium | reverse complement strand
GGCGGGCATCCTGCGGCCCCACCGGGGGCAGACCATCCGGCGGATGCAGGGGCAGCGGCTGGTGCTGTGTGTCCACGACGGGACCGATCTGGACTACACGGGGCTCGCCCAGTGCGCGGGGCTGGGCGTGATCGGCACCCACCAGACCGGCGCCCAGAGCCGGGGGCTGCACCTGCACTCGACGCTCGCGGTCACGCCCGAGGGGCTCCCCCTCGGGGTCCTGCGCGCCGCGTGCACCGCGCCCGTCCCCAAGCCCCCGGAGGACGCCCGCCCCACGCCCGCGATTCCCATCGCGAAGAAGGAGACGTTCGGCTGGATCCAGGCGCACCGCGACTGCGTGGCGGTGGCCGCGGCGATGCCGCAGACCCGGCTGTGCAGCGTCATGGACCGGGAGGCGGACTTCTTCGAGCTCTTCGACGAGCCACGGCGCCACCCCCGGGTGGACCTGCTGGTCCGCGCCCAGTATGACCGCCGCGTCAGCGGCGAGCCCCGGAAGCTCTTCGCCGCCGTCCGCCAGGCGCCGGTCGCGGCGCGAGTGCAGGTCCCGGTCCCGCGGCAGAGCGCCCGGCCGAAGCGGGCCAAGCAGCACGCCCGGCCCCAGCGGGCGGCGCGCACGGCCACGCTCGCGGTGCGCTATCGCGCCGTGCAGCTCCGGCCTCCGCCGGCCCACCGGGATAAGGCGCCCATCGCCCTCTGGATCCTGCACGCGGTGGAGGAGCACCCGCCGCCCGGGGCCGTGCCGGTGGAGTGGTTCCTGCTCACCACGCTGCCCCTCGCGGCGCCTGAGGACGCCATCCAGTGCCTGCGCTGGTACTGTCGCCGCTGGCGGATCGAGGACTGGCACCGCGTGCTGAAGTCGGGCTGCCGCGTCGAAGCGCTCGCCCACGAGACCGCGGAGCGGCTCCGGCGGGCCATCGCCATCAACCTGGTCATCGCCTGGCGCATCATGCTCATGACCCTCTTGGGCCGGGAGATGCCGGACCTGCCCGCCGAGGTGCTGTTCTCGGACTTGGAGTTCCACGTCCTGCGGGCTTACGCTAAAAAAAACGCCTGCCGGCCCCCACGCGACTGGGCGAGGCCGTGCGGCTGGTCGCCCGGCTGGGGGGCTACCTGGGCCGGGCCAAGGATCCGCCCCCGGGCCACCAAGTGATGTGGCACGGCTACGCCACCCTCCAGCTCCTCTGCGAGGGGTTTGCGCTCCATGAGGCTGAGTGCGATGCGTCCGATCAGTGAACATTGTCCAGCACTATCTACGGGTCAAGGGCAGGGCTAGCCTACTCTATCGGGTGGACCCGTGGGCGCTGGAGTCCGAAAGCCGGGTGGGGGGTGCATGTTGGAGCGGAGGACCGGATTATCAGCCGCGCGTGGAAGAATCGACAACAGGTGATGACTGGGTACGCTTCGCCTTACTGACGGGCTCCTTCCCAGAGGTAAGGGCGATACGGGAAAGTGTTTCTCGTGAACGAGTCAAACCGGGGCGGCAGGCTGCTTCGCAAGTTATATCGGACGCTCTACCGGCAACTGTTCTATCGGCCGTTCTATTCCAGTCTTGCGCCGCGGAACTACTCCTCTCTCCGATTTGACGTCGAAATCACGAGAGCGCGGCGCGAATATCAGGAGCTGATCACTCAATTCGGGACGGAACTGCCAGACATCGACCGGCGCTATTGCCATCCTGTCTGGCAGAGCTTGAAGACCGAGATCCGGAATTATCTCCTAACCAATGCCGCATACGGATTCTTGAACTATGAGAAAGTTACTAGTACGATGGTCCGTCGCGGGTGGGGAACGCCCCAAGCGATAGAGGAGGAATACATCTCCAGGACTGCATCCCGACAGCCTCTCCTGCGCGAGCTCCTCGGCTCATTCGTGGAGTCGCGGGTAGGCGAGCCGTGGCTCGAGAGCAGAAGGTTTCGATGTTCTTCGAACACAATCGGTCTGTTATACACCTTCGCGCGTCTCCTGGACCATTATGATGGAGGATTTCCCAACCCTCTCATGGTCATTGAATTCGGCGGAGGCTACGGGAACCTGGCTCGGATCTTCAAGCTCGCCCGACCGTGTGCAACGTATACCATTATCGATTTTCCCGAGTTGCTGCTCCTGCAAGCCGTCTTTCTTCGCCTCAATTTCGGCGAAAGTGGCGTTGTTCTCCATGGATCGGCGCCGATTGCGTCAAAGCCAGGCCTGTTTAACCTGGTGCCTGTGTATTCGGTTGCTGACTCGGCTTTGTTGGGCGATATATTTATTTCGACGTTTGCCTTATCGGAGGCCCCAGCCTACGTTCAGAACCTTGTTATTGGGCAACGGTTCTTCGGGTGCTCGGGGATATATGTTACAGGTTTGGAGGATGGCTCGAACCCGGAAAAAGACAAGTTCGCCCATCACCCATTGATTCACGACGGAGCGAAAGCCTGCTTTCCACGCGTCGTATCGCGGAAGTTTCACGCGATTGATAAGAGCTACGAACTGATTGGCTCGCTCAAGTGCGGTTGATAAGGCGGTGCTTTCTGAAAGTGAGGGTGGAGGAAACGGCTTTCAATGCTGGGGCGGTTGAGGGCAGATGGTTCTCTCGGGGCATTGGATCGTCTCGACTGGTTCGGGAGGGCGGGTGGGTCGCGTTAGGGCAGGTAGGAACAATCCTGGGCAGCTTGGCCGGCCTGAAGATCCTGACGGGGCTCCTTCCGAAGGAGGTTTACGGTCAGGTGAACCTGCTGACGGTGGCCATGGTTTTGCCCGGATGGGTCCTCTTCGGTCCGTTCTTGCAGGCGGCTGTTCGCATGTATGCCGCGAGCCGGGAAGCAGGGGAGTTGACCGCGTTGCTACGGACGAGCATGGTTGTGTATGTGCTAGGCAGCTTGCTTGTGGTCATTGTGGGCCTCCCCCTGGCGGCAACCGGAGTTGTTGGCTCGGTGGGCATTTCTCCGATCGTACTGACTCTCGCGATTGCGGTATTTCTCGCCGATACGTGGCAATCGCTGGGGATCGGAATATGCGGCGCGGCACGTCGGCGTGCCAGGGTCGCCGGCGTCTCGACTTTTGCCGCATGGACGCGTCCCGTTTGCGCAGCAGCATTTCTGATGACGCTGGGGCCATCGGTCCAGGGCACGCTGGCAGGGTACTTGGTGGCCTCACTTCTTGCTATCCCCCTTGCGGTGAGACCGATGCTAAGCATGGCCGGGGAGGGACGCGAAAGTTGGCTTCGGACGGAGATTCTACGTCGGATGGTAATGTACGGCGGACCCTTTGCGGTGTTTAGTGTGTTTTCTTGGGGCCAGAATTATCTTGATCGGTACGTTCTCCAATTAGCCCTTGGTGCGGGGGCTGTCGGTCCATATGCGGCTGCCTTCCAGGTGGCGGGTCTCCCGTTCAATCTTGGACTCGCCTTGCTCAGCCAGCTTATCACGCCGGTGGTCTTTGAGCGGGCCGGAACAGGGCTAGATCCGACGCGCCTGGCATCCGCCGGCGCGTTGGTTCGCCGCGCCGTATGGCTCTTCCTAGCGACAGGGGGAGCGGCTGTCCTCGTTTTTGGTTTCGCTGGCCCCTCGATCATGAGATTATTTACTGGTAGCGACTACATCGTCTCCGGCGGTATCCTCGCTGTCCTCGCAGCCGGTGCCCTGGCCCAGAATACTGGACAGCTTCTTGCTGCGTGGCTGCTGGCCCACAACCGGTCTAAGGTGCTCATCCAAGTATACGTCGTCCCCGGAAGCCTGAGCGCGCCGCTTTCATGGCTCCTGGTTCGGCTCAAAGGAAGCTTGGGGGCCGCGCTGGCCAACGCAGCAACATCCCTGATCTTCCTCGGTATGATTTGCTGGATGCTCCCGAGTTTGGCTCCTGGAGACCGGAGGTCCTCATGTTCTGATGCAGGTGAAGCCGAGCAACCGTAGTGGATTCAACGGTTCAAACACCCGCGGGGCGCCCCCCTAGAGCGACGCCCGATTCAATATTCGAACCGTGCCCGCTCATGGTTCGGGGATTCGTCTGGGGGGTTGTACTGGGAGCGGGCCCGAAGCAGGCTATTATGAAGGTGTCACGGCGAATTTTCCATGCACTTGTGGATCGCATCCCCTACCACTCCCGGGGTGACTCTGCGTTGTACAGACTAGCTCTGGCCATTGTCGATCGCGTTAATGGTGACAACAACTCGGATCCGGGGACGAATGGCGAGCTCGCCTTCCTGTGGAGCAATCTCCGTGGTGCCGATGTCGTCTTCGATGTCGGTGCGAACATCGGACGATGGGCGCAGATGTGCCTCCTCCTGAATCCGCGAATCCAGTTACACTGTTTTGAGCCAAGTCGATTCACCTTTCGGAACCTGGAAAGGGCGGGACTTCCTCCGAGCGTCCGACTGAACAATTGTGGCTTGGGGGCCGTCAGGCAGCCGGCGCAGCTGAGGATCTATGAAGAAGGTTCCGACCTGAATTCTCTGTACACACGGAAGGGGGTCACCGGTAAAGGATGGGAAGATAAGAGCGAAACAGTCGAGCTGGTCACCCTCGATGGCTACTGCGCGGAGAATGGCGTCGTCCGCATTGATATAATGAAGCTCGACGTGGAGGGACACGAACTCCAGGTGCTGAAAGGCGCCGAGCGGCTGCTGGCAGGCGGCCAAATCGGCTTGATGCAGTTTGAGTACGGTGGATGCAACATTGATGCAGGAGTATTCCTGAAAGACGTGTTCGAGTTCGTAACTAGCGTGAATCCGAACGCACGCTTCTATAAGGTCCTTCCGCAACAGCTCGTGGAGGTGCCGGGATATGACCAGCAGCTCGAGACGTTCCGGTATGCCAATTATGTGATCGGCATCGCCAGGGTTCCTAGAGGCTTGCAGCGTTGATGCCGACGGAGATGATCCGCCTTTCCGCATTCAGGACGCGGTTAAGAAACAGGCGGTCCCTTTACCTGCTGAATCACTACCTGAGGAGATGGCTGCAGACGAACTGGTATCGTCTTGAGGCCCTCCGATGGCGCCTCAGATGGAAGGGAGAACCGGCCCGTTCTGAGGAGGAGGTCCGCCAGAGTCTCCGAGAAAGGACCAGAGGGGTTCTTTCGAGGGCTAAAGGTGCTCTCAACATTCTGTATGTGGGCTTTGGGAATCGGGTTTCCGACGAGTCTGGAGTTGGGGGTGTAGTTGATCGGTATGCGTCGGCCAATATGCTGCCCGCCCTCAGACAATTTGGACGGGTGCATGAGTTCGTCGTGGAGTATCCAAGCGACGGGTTAAGGGCATCTTGGAGATCGAGGCGGCGACGCGCAAATGAAGACCTTCTAAAACTCTTCGGAAGCATGGGCGAAAAGCCTGATGTCCTGATTGGGCAAATGTCAGGGTGGATGGTCGAGCCACCCACTAT
>JACQUC010000207.1 GCA_016210495.1 Chloroflexota bacterium | reverse complement strand
TGGAGCACCTTACCGTGCTCCGGCGACAGTGGACCTTGGTCCGTGTCCATTGGCTCTCCTTTCATCTACAACATTCAAGGAGAGCGGGAAGCCCTACTAACTATCGTACCACAAATTGCCCTTTATTACGCATAACGTTTCAAATCCGTTGACGCCTTCCCCGGCCTCCTCCCGGCTTCCGCCGGCCCCGACGCCTTAAACGGGTTCCACACCTCCAGGGCGACGAGGAGCACCGCCGGCAGGACCAGCACCACGAGCCAGACCATCGGCCGGCGGACGCCCTCGGCCAGGTACCCCAGGTAAGGAATGCGATGGGTGTAGATGCCCCGCACCTGCTCCGGCGACACCGGCATGGCGTCCGGGGCGCTGTTGGCGTCGCCCTGCGTCACCAACTGCGTCGACCCGTCCACCTCGTTTACCTCGACGATGCGATGGGTGATCAGCCTGTTGCCCTCGGCGAAGGTGACGATCATCTCCGGCGCGAAGTAGCCGTCGGGCTGGCGCACGATGATCGCGTCGCCCGTCAGAAAGGTCGGCGCCATACTCCCGCTGCGCACCACCATCAACTGGGTGTTCGTGGTGCGCGGGAAGATCACCACCAGGTAGACGAGACCGGTGGCCAGCAGCAGGAGCGAGTAGCCGACTAGGGGGACGGCGATCTTCATTCGCTCTCCTCGCGGTTTACTGCGATGCCGTCCCAGGCCTTGCTAATTGTTATCGGTCTGCTCGGCGTAGAACGTGAACGTCACGGTGGTGCTGGCGCTGGCGACCGTGTTCGTTACGTAAGCTGTCAGGTTCACTCCGAAACAGAACACATCGGTATAGCCTGGCGGCATCACGATGTCGCCTCCCTGATTCCCTTGCGCCTTGTCGCCAAAGATCTTTATGGGAGGCTCGTTGCCTATTGGTCCCTCCAGGTAAAGTGCAAGCCCGTAATCCTCCCAGCCACCGGAGTAGCCTGTGCACGAGGCTACGGGGTAGTTATGCCTGACCTTTAGCGTGAGCCAGTTACGCAGGTTCTTGCCGTCGGGATTGCTAGCGGTGGACTCCATAGCCATCCGCAGTTGCATGCTGCCGCTGTTGGTCACAGTTATCGGCCTCAGCGGCAAATAGTCGCCAGGCTTTATGCCCGAAACTGTGAAGAGAGCCGTGCTTGGGTTCAGCGAAAGATCTACGTTCCCCGTGCCAAACGTGTTGCCCCCGTTGGCCTCCGTATCGGTAAACACCGCGAATGTGCCGCTGCCCACGAGCCCTAGCACCACGGCCATCATCATTATCGCCATCAGGCTGGCTTTGAGTTTCATCTGGGTAAACCTCCCATCTGTTACTAAGAACTGCTGCCGAACTAATCTTGCACTGGGCAGATCCGCCGTAGCCGCACCCTTCAGGGTGCGCGTGGCCGGTCGCCTGTGCAAGGCGCCCGTATGCAAACCGCTGCCTCGCCATGGCGAACAGGCTACGCGCAAGCTAAAGCTTTCGGCTACAGGTGCGCCGGGCCACACAATCCTCGTCAGCCTCGTGCTCGCCGAACACATGTCGGCCACCCTACCTCCTTCCTTATTCCTCGGTCTGTTCCTTGACGTCGACAACCGTCGTCTGGCCCTGCAGAAACGCGTACAGCGATGCCAGGTCCGGGAAGGCGCGGCACTCGCCGGTGTGGGGGCTCTCCAGCGAGGCCCGCCACACCGTTCCCTCGGCGCTCTCGGCCCGCCACAGGCGTAACAGGTAAGCCCGATAGTCGCGCGGGTTGCTCATCACGGCGCCCCCTTGTGGATTCGTTGACGCATCCCCGGTGCACGATCACGCAACATCCGGGTGATGTCTGTAGGGGTCCGCCTAAGGCGGATGGTTGCCCCGTCCCCTCCCGCGCGCAAATGTTAGCACAGGACCATTGAGAAAACGCTTATCAAACGTTTAGGGTTTGATTTGCCTTGCCGCCTGCTGTATAATCGCCGTACGGGCGCCCACGCTTGGAGGCTGGAGGAGGTGGCCTTGGCGAGGCTGGAGCTTTCCCTGCTCGGACCCTTCCGCGCGACGCTGGACGGCAAACCGCTTGCGGGATTGGCCTCCAACAAGGTGCGGGCGCTGCTGGCCTACCTGGCCGTGGAGGCCGGCCGGCCGCATCCCCGCCCGGTGCTAGCGGCCCTCCTCTGGCCCGAGCACCCCGACCAGGGCGCCCTGGCCATGCTGCGCCACGCCCTGTCCAATCTCCGCGACGCCATCGACGATCGCCGCGCGCCGACCCCACTTCTCCTCATCGCTCGCGACTCCGTCGAGTTCAACCGGGCCGGCGACTATCGGTTGGACGTAGCTTCCTTTGTCGAGCTCGTGGCCCCCTACGAGGGCGGCTATCTCGCGGCCGGCCTCGTGCAAGAAGGGATCGAGCTGTATCGCGGCAACTTCCTGGAGGGGTTTTACATCGGCGATAGCCCGGCCTTCGAGGAATGGGCAACCCTCAAGCGAGAGCAGTTCGGCCGTTCGGCGTTGAAGGCGCTGCACTGGCTGGCGGCGTACTGGGAGGAGCGCGGGCAGTACGAGCGCGCCCAGGCCTACGCGCAACGGCAAATTGCCCTCGAGCCGTGGCGTGAAGAGGCGCACCAGCAGGTCATGCGCCTGCTGGCGCTTGGCGGCCAGCGGAGCGCCGCCCTGGCGCACTACAAGACTTGCTGCCGGCTATTGGCCGACGAGCTTGGTGTCGAGCCGGCGCGGGAGACCACGGCGCTGTACGAGAGCATCCGCGATGGGAGACTGGACGGGATGAAAGCGATCTCCGCTTCCGATGCTCTCCGCATGCCGCTGCCCGTCGCGGACGATGCAGGAGAGCAAACGCCCTTCTTCGTCGGCCGGAAGCGTGAGCTGGCCGAGATGGCCCGCCATCTGGCGATGGCACTGGGCGGCCGTGGACGCGTGGTCTTCATAACCGGTGATGCCGGCAGTGGCAAGACCGCTTTGATCGAGGAATTTGCCCGGCGGGCCTTGCGCTCGCATCCCGATCTGGCCGTGGCGGGTGGAAGCTGTGATGCCAACGTCGGCGCTGGCGCTCTGTACGCCCCATTCCGGGACATCATCCAGTCCCTCGTGGGTTGCGAGAGAGCGCGGCTGGCACCCTGGCCCGGTGGCGAAGAGTCCGCTCGGCGCGTTCGGGCGCGGCTGCCTGAGCGCCTCGAGGACCTGCTGGAGCACGGCCCTGCCCTGATCGACGTGTTCGTATCCGCCGAAGCGCTGACGAGGCGGGCGCAGGCGTTTTTGGCACGAGAAAAGATTGCCGGCGAGGCCTGGCCGGATCGTCTGGAGAAGCTGCGCAGTCCGCCTTGGGCGGACCCCGGCCTGGCGGGCATCGGGCAGGACGAGTTGCGCGAGCAGGTGACGGCGGTGCTCCTGGCGGTGGCCGAGCGGGAGCCACTGGTCCTGGTGTTGGACGACGCGCAGTGGGCGGACGGTGGTTCCATCGGCCTGCTCTTCCACCTCGCGCGACGGTTGGCTGGCAGGCGTCTCCTTATCCTATGTGCCTATCGCCCGGAAGACCTGACCCTGGGAAGAGACGGGCAGCGCCATCCCCTCGAGGCCATCGTCAATGAGCTGCGGCGCGACTTCGGCGACGTCGACGTCGACCTTGGGCGGGCCGAGGGCTGGCAGTTTGTGAGCGACCTGCTGGATGCCGAGCCGAATCGTCTGACCGTCGACTTCCGCGAGAAGCTGTACCGACACACGGACGGGCACGCGCTCTTCACCGTCGAGCTTCTGCGGGGCTTCAAGGAGCGCGGTGACCTCGTGCGGGACAGAGAGGGCCGCTGGGTCGGGCCAAGCGTGCTGAGATGGGAGGAGATGCCCACGCGGGTGGAGGTGGTCATCGCCGAGCGCATTGGCCGGCTGCCCGCAAGCCAGCAGGCGCTACTGGCAATCGCCAGCGTGGAGGGGGAGGAGTTCACCGCCGAGGTGGTGGCAAGGGTGCACGGATCTGGCGAGCAGGACGTGCATCGCTGTCTCAGCGGCGTGCTGGGCAGGGAGCACCACCTTGTCGCCGCCCGCGGCCTGGATCGGATGGGCGAGCAGTGGCTGTCGCGGTACCGCTTCCGGCACGCTGCCTTCCAAAGATACCTGTACGATCGTCTGGATGGGGTGGAGCGGGCGCGTTTGCACGAGGCCGTCGGCACCGCCCTGGAGTCGCTGTACGGAGAGTGGGCGGACGACGTGGCGGTGAAGATCGCGCGGCACTGCGAGGTGGCGGGAATAGCATCCAGGGCGGCGGACTGGCTTTTGAAAGCGGGCAGCAGAGAAGCGCGGGTATCGGGCGACGCCGTGGCGATTGCCCACTTCGTGCGCGGTTTGGCCCTGCTTCGTGGGATGCCGGATGGGCCTGAACGCGCCGAGCGTGAGCAAGCCTTGCAGATCGCTCTGGGCATGTCGCTGGTGAGCGCGCAGGGCCGGCTGTCTCTTGAACAGATAGGCATCCTCGACCCGACCGGCGCTACGTCCGGGCATCCTTCGGAAGGACCGGGGACGGATCAGTTGTGGAGCGCCTTGTTGCTGGTATCAGACTTCCTCGCCGGTCAGGGGGAGTTTCGGACAGTGCTCAGTCGACCCGATCCGCTGTCGAGGCTGGCGCAAGGGCCACCGGACGACCCGGCCACGGCGCTCGCCAACGTAATGCTAGGCTGCAGCCACTTTTTCGCCGGGGGCTTCCTTCCGGCACGTGCCTACCTGGAAAAGGCCGCCGAAATCTACACGCCCCAGAGACACGGCTTTCTGGCGTCCTTGATCAAACGGGACATCGGGGTAGTCAACAGCGCCTGGTTAGCCTTCGCTTTGTGGGTACTCGGCTATCCCGATCAGGCCTCGCGCCGCAGTGCGGATGCCCTCTCTCTGGCCCGAGAGCTGGATCACGTTTTTACACTGGGGTTCGCGCTGCTCTCCGGGGAGCTGGCCTTCCGTATGGTCCGCGGCGAACGTCAGGCGGCCGGCAGGGCGCTGGAAACCTTCGAGCGCCTAGCGGGCGAGAGAGGCAGAGCTTTGCCCCAAGGCTGGGGAGCGGGCTTTCGCGCCTGGGTGCGAGCCGATGGAGGAATCGCCGCGGACGGATTCTCACGCGCGCATCTCGGCGCCGGCGTGTTGCGGCGGGCGGGCAGCACGCCTGCGCGGGCCTTCCAACACCTCTTGCTTGCCGATCTGCTGCGGCACGCCGGGCGTGTCGAGCAGGGATTGAGCGTGCTCGCCGAGGCGCTGGACACGGTCGAGAAGACCGGCATACGCTGGCACGAAGCGGAGCTGCACCGACTGAAAGGCGAGGTGCTGTTGGCGCGTGGTGGGCGTGGGGACATAAGGGAGGCCGAGGCGTCCCTCCACCGCGCGCTCGCCATCGCTCGCCGGCAAGAAGCGCGCTCGTGGGAGCTGCGCACGGTGATGAGCCTGGCACGACTCTGGCGTACCCAGGGTAAAACAACCGAGGCGCGCGACAGGCTGGCATCCATCTACAGCTGGTTCGCCGAGGGGTTCGACACCCCGGATTTGCGCGAGGCAAGGGCGCTTCTCGACGAGCTACAATAGGCGGCTTAACCTGGGGTGTTGAGTGCGGCGGCTGCAAGCCGCCGTGCACGGCCCGGGCTTGCCTGCATAGTCCACATCTGCCGTGTTCCATCCAGTCTTCTTTGATGGCTCAGTTCGAACATGCTATACTGCAAGTGAGTCGTACGATGGCGGTGAACGAAAATGGCGAAAGAACTCAAGCATCTAGATATTACCAGTAAGCCAGAGCTGTTGCAGGTCGTAGAGGAAGTGCAAAGCGGAGACGAGCCGCTAGTCTTGAGCAAGGGCGGTGATGATGTAGCAATTCTTCGCCCAGTGAAGCGCTCAACCAAGCGTGTCAGGCGCGGCAAGGTCCTTACCACAGAGGATCCCCTTTTCAGCCTCGTGGGGATCGGGCAGAGTAGCGTTCCCGGCGGTGTCTCGGGCAAGAAACACGCGTACCTTCTTCAGGCATATCGCAAGCAACACAAGTGAGCGACATACCGCGTTCACGATGGCAACGACGAGTGTTCTTCGATTCGAGCGCCTATCTGGCGCTCCTAGACGCAAAAGATGAGCCTTCACGACTGCCGTCCACTTGCTAAACCGACTCGCGCAGGCTCGTTATCGGCCTTTCACCACAAATGCGGTCGTGTTCGAAGCATATTCCTTGATCCTCTCAGCTCTTGGAAGGGACTACGCTCTTAACTTCTTGGCCAGATTGGAGACTGGAAGCACGTCGATCGTGCGGGTGCGTGCGAGCGATGAGGAGCGAGCGAAGGAAATCCTACGTAAATATCACGACAAGGAGTTTTCATACGTCGATGCGCTGAGCTTTGCTGTGATGGGTCGCTTGCGGATTCCGGTTGCTTTCGCTTTCGATCGCCACTTCGCCCAGTACGGCTTGACGGTTCTTAGCCCAACAAGTCCTGGCTTTTGATCGGCCCCTCAGCACCAATCTCAGCAACGGGCGTCCTAGACGATCGGCAGCTCCAGCGGTGTCTCGCACAGCAGGCGCGGCCCCTCTTTCGTCACCAGCACCGTGTCGCCCAGTTGCACCCCCACGTTCGGACGCCAGTTCGGGTCGTTGATGTCGATGTTTTGGCCAAAGACCATGCCGGGCTCCAGCTCGAACGAGCTGATGTTGGCGTAGCCTCGATTACTGACATTTTCGCGATTTGGTCTCGGGACGGGTGTAGTCCGGCAGAATCATCGGCGAGCTGGCTTCCATCAAGACCCCTGCCATCTCGAGTTCGCGCCGGTAGCTGCGCAGGTGATCCAGGCTGAGCTTCCCCGGCTTCACGTCCCTGCACGCGCTGCCCGCGTGCAGGCCGGCGCGCCGGCCAAACACGAATATGTCACACAGCGAGTTGCCCCCCAGCCTGTTGCGTCCCTGTACCCCCCCGGAGACTTCGCCGACGGCGTAGAGATTGGCAACGCCGGTTCTTCCCTCCCGGTCGATGAGAAGCCCGCCGTTCTGATAGTGCTGGCTGGGATACACCAGGATCGGCTCGCGCTCGACGTCGATGTTGTACTGCTGGAAGCGGCGGTAGATTCCGGCCAGATGGCTACGTATCGTTCCCTTCCCCTTCACCGCGTCGATGAGGGGCGCGTCAAGCCAGACGCCATAGGCCCCGGTGGGGCTCTTGACGCCTCTTCCCCGGTCGCCGCACTCTCGGATTATCGCCGAAGAAACCGTATCTCTGGACTCGAGCTCGTGAATGAAGCGATTGCCCTCGGCGTTGACTAGTTGCGCGCCCCGGCCCCGCAGGTCTTCGCTAATTAGCCAGCCGAACATTTGCTCGGGCCAGGCGACTCCCGTCGGATGGAACTGCACGGTGTCCATGTAGATCAGCTCGGCGCCGGCGCGATAGCCGAGCACGAGCCCATCGGCGGTGGCGCCGTAATGATTCGTGGTGGGAAAATCCTGCACGTGCAATCGCCCGAGACCGCCGGTGGCCAAGATCGTCGTCCTGGCGCGCACCAGCGAGTACTCCTGGGTGTCCAGGTTCAGCAGGATGGCCCCTGCGCAGGCGCCACTGTCGTCGAGGACGAGCTCGACGACCGGGCTGAACTCCAGCACCTCTATCTGCCGGTTTCGTGCCTCGTCTCGGACGGTTCGCATAAGCTCGAGCCCGCTGTAATCCTTGCAGGAGCTAAGGCGGTGGCGAGAGTGTCCACCGGCGATGCCCGCGGCCAGCGTGCCATCGGGGTTGCGATCGAAAATCGCCCCCAGGCTCTCCAGCCACTCGACTATGATTGGGGCGTCGAGAACGAGCGTCGATACCAGTTCAGGCAGATTGTTGTAGCGGCCTCCGCCGATGGTGTCGACATAGTGCATCATCGGCGTATCGTTCGGCTGCACCGCGGCCGCGATGCCGCCTTCGGCCATGGTGGTGTTGGAATCGCCGTGCCTGAGCTTGGTGGCCATCAGGACCCTGGCGCCGGCCTGATGCGCGAAGATCGCCGCCGTGGTTCCGCCTCCACCCCCGCCGATGACGAGAACGTCGACGTCGTGGTCGACGGTCATGAGGTCGAAGCGATCCGCATCGACGATGGGGCGGCCGTGCAGAAGCCGCACCAGCTCGTTGGGCACTCCTCCGCCACGGTTCTTGCCCACGGCGATCTCGGCAAAGGCCGCGGGTCGA
Source organism: Chloroflexota bacterium (assembly GCA_016210495.1). The sequence goes on along the minus strand of JACQUC010000207.1, from coordinate 28,565 downwards.
TAGTCCGGATGGAACGCTTCGAGCAGACGCGTCTTTTCCTCGGGGCTCAGGCGCGCGACGCGCTCCTTAGCTCGCCGGGGTCTCGTAGCCTCCAGTCGTGCCAGCGATTCCTGCATCGAGGCTGGGTATGGCACAGTATTCCTCCGACCTTAATATGTCGTCGCGTACTTCAACGCTTTCCTGGTGCCGGCCGGCGCCTGGGGCCACCAGATAAAGTCCGCTTCGGGATCCAGCCCCAGCTCTTCGTAGATTCTCGCCAGGTTGTTCTTCAGCACCACCTCGCGCAGGTTCTGATAGGAGTTGTTTCCCCGGCAATCGATCTCCACACTCAGTGGCCCGAACCCCTCGACGTCGAACTCCCACACGGCATCGGTCATCCCGAATTCTGGCCAGTAACAGTTCGCCACGCGCTTGATTTTGGACCCGTATAGCGCCGCACAGCCGCCGACTCCCTGAGCGAACGCTGCGCCGCATTCGACCAATCCGTCAATCGCTTCCTTTGTCATCGTGCCCTTGCCGACGATCAGGCGCGGGCCCATGCTCCTCAGCAATGGTGCGACGAACGGAGAAAACCGCGAGCTGGAAGTTGGCCCCACCGATACCGGCTCCCAGTGGTTGGTATCCACCTGCCTGATGATCGGTCCGCTGTGCAGCACCGCCAGGTCTCGGAGCGCGAAAGGTACCTCACTAAGCCTGCCGGTTTTGGCGTACTCGGCCACACGCTGATGCGACCAGTCCCGAATGGTAAATAGCTTGCCCGTGAGGTAGATGACATCGCCAAGCTCTAGTTGCTCGACGTCGGCTTGACTCAACGGTGTTTGCAGATTGTACTCTTTCGGTGACATTTGCTCACACTCCTTCGCTTGCCAGGTGCGGATGGGTGATGTAACGGGGGGGCATTTGCCAGCCTACGTTGGTTCCCGGGTTTTCGTTGGTAAGCGGGTTAGTCACCTGCTGTCGCAAAGGGGTATCTCTGGTGGCCCGCACCGTGGCGTTCACGAAGGCCTGCCTCAGTCGGCCACGCACCGACACCTTCGATCCCATGGTCACGTAGTACATCGGCACCCCGGTATCCTGACACAGGGGCACCTTCTCCCGGCGGGCGATCTCCAGATTGTCGAGAATGGCTTTGAAGTAGGACTTGGCCGTTGGCTTGGACTCCCGCTCCCAGGCCTGCCGAATGGCCCTTTCGACGTCGGGCGGTAGCTCGATGGAAGCGTGTCGCAGCAGCCTGTAGGCTACGTTTTCAACCTCACTAGCCCGAATAACCCCCATAGCAACCCTCCTTTGGTAACCTTGACTATAGCATCGAAACGCATATAATTCAAGTTGTTCAGCACCGCCGTACCCTACTACGAGCTTGCCAGGTCTGTCCTTTTGAGCGCCGGGATATCCCCGAAACCCACAATGGAGCTCGATACGATCGAAGCGGCTAAGAAGATGGTCGAGGAAGGCATAGGCATCTCGCTTCTGCCCCGCGTCGCCATCCTGCGCGAGTTGGAGCGGGGTCTACTCAAAGAGGTACCGATGTCCGACGCGCCCTCCGTCAAAAGGGTCATGCTCGCCATCTTCCGCAAGGATGTGGAGCTGGGCCGGGTGACGCAGGCGTCCCGTAATCTGCGTCAATCAGGGGAGGGGGCGTGACTCAGACATTTCCGCAATTCCGCGTACACTACCCGGCGTTCTTGCCAGCCGGGACACGGACATAGTACATTAATGCTAACAATAGCGAGGGCGAGGAACCATGACGGGAAAAGATGAATTGCACGTGCTGGTGGACAGACTGCCCGAAAGCGAGCTCCGAGCTGCGCAGCGGTTTCTGCGGTACTTGAACGACACCGCGACTGATAGGCTCGTGAGAACCCTGGAAAATGCGCCAATGGACGATGAGCCGGAAACACCGGAGGAAAAGGCGGCTGTTCGGGAGGTAAGGAGGATGCTGCGTCCGGTAGAGTAACACCGCTTCACGAAGTGCGTCGCAGGCTGGGTCTGTGAGTTGGGAGCTCCGTGACTAAGACGGACGAGCGGGGAAGGGAAGGACAACCAAGCGTAGCTTACCGACGTCGGTACGGTTTTCACCGACCCCCCGGCCGTGACCTTGCCACTGTGGTAACCGCTAGCACGTTCTCTTTCGGCGAGCCGGGCGGCAGACTGCAATCGCAACTCAGAATGAAGCCGCCGCCTGAGGCTCCCCTGGCGAGGCAGTCGCGGGTTTCCCCCGCGACTGCCTCGGGCGTGCCGAAGAGCAGATCAACGGACCTTATGTTCCCCATCAAGGCGACCTTGCTACCGTACGTCGCTTTCACCTCGGCCAGGTCGGCCTCGGCGGCCAGGTGCAGCGCGGTCGGGCCATCGTGGGACAGGTCGAGCCTGTCGTGCCAGTCGCCGCAGACGTGGTGAACTGACTTGATACCCTGCCCTCTCAGGGCCAGGAACAGCCGTCGCGTGTACGGGTAGACGAAGCGCACGTAGTGCATCCGCGAGATGCACGTGCCGCTGCACAGGGGCTCGGGCACCCACGCGACGTTGGCCCCCGCCTCAGCAACCAGGTCGGCGAACTCCACGGCCGGGGCGACGCACTTGTCTATCAAGGCTTCCACCAGCGCCGGCCGCCGGACGAAATCCTTGAAAAGCTCCTGCGTCCCGCGCAACGCGTCCGCGATGGTGTGCGGCGAGGGCACGACGGCGAAAATGGGGATCTCGCGGCCCACGCCCTTCCTCAGATTGCGTGTGGTCTCGAGAACCCAGGGGATCCTGCCTGCATCGCGGACGCTCGTGAAGCCCAGGCTCGCGATGTCTTCATCCGTTTTCACGACGCCCGGGCCGTTCACGGGAGGGTTATCGTCGAGGTATCTGACGTCGGCGCCACAGGCTTCGCAGAGGGGGCCGGTGGCGGTCGGTGCCCATACGGCGTCGACGCCAAAGTCCTCCAGGCATTTCAACTGGGCCTCGACGTGTTTGCGTCCGTCTGTGTTGCACTCCGAGAACGTGTAGCCCGCGTGCCGATAGGTAAACGCGTTCCACGTGTGCACGACTGGGGTGACATCCGGCTCGCCCAGCGACAGCGCGGCCATGACCCGCTCGTAACGGGTCATTTCTGTCGTGTCCAAGGGCCCTCGGTTCGGAATCATTCTTCCACGGCCCCGGTTAGCAGTCTGAATTCTATCTCTGGGGTCTCGCGGAGGGTGTTGTGGATCTTGCAACGATTGGCGACAGCTTCCAGGGTTTCCAACCGGAGATCCTTTAAGTCGTCTCCTATCCTCGCGACGATGCTGATTCTGGCAACTCGAGACGGCGCTTCCGCCACCTCACCCTCCAGATCAAAACGAACGTCTTTGAGAGAAATACCCCTCTGCGCGGCATAGCTACGAATGTTCCCTAGCTTGCAACAGCCTAATGCCAGCAACAGCAACTCGGGGGCGGTTATTCCACCACCCCCAGCTGACCCCGGAGCTGGCAAGCCTACCTCGACCGTATGTTGACGCGCCTTTCCGATAATCCTGCCATCTTCGAGCAATTCCAATGTCACGTTCATTGCGCACTACTTCTCCGGATGTTTCCTCAATGTAAAGCCAACGGATAAGTGCCGTGCTTTTTGGCCGCGGCGACCATTGCGGCCAGGTTCTCAGGCGGGTTTGCCGGGGCAAGGCCCGCTCCCGCGCTGAGAATGTACCTGCCTCCGTGGCCAGCCTCTCTGATACACCGGATCGACTCCTTCTCCACCTCAGCCGGCGTACCCTGAAACATTGTGGTAATCGCCCGAACGTTGCCCATCAGCGTGTAGCGACTGCCATACAGCTTCTTGGCCTCGCCAAGGTCCATGTCGGCGCCGTGCAATACGTCGGGACCCTGCGACGCAACCAGGTCGAGGCGATCACTAGAAGTGCCATAAAAATGGTACATCACCTTGATGCCCTTGCCGCGGAGCGCCGAAAACATCCGCCTCGAGAACGGAACGCTGAGCTGCTCGTAGTGCTTGCGGGAAATAGCCGTGGCGTCGGCCACGGGGTTCGACACCCAGATGAAGTCCGCCCCAGCCCCGGCCAACGCCTCGGCGTATTGGATGCTGGGCTGGACACAGGCGTCGACCAAGACCTCGGCAAACTGTGGCTGGCGTATCATATCCCGGTATGCTGCCTCGAGCCCCCTTAGCATGCAGGCTGTCCTCAGCGGGGCCGGTGCCCACGCTACGACCGGAACGTCCGGTCCCACGGCTGCCTTAAGCTCCGTGACGACTCCCAACAGAAACCGAACCCTCCGGCTTTCGAGGATGTTTACCTCGCGCAACCTTTCAACATCCTCTATGCCCCGAACGGGGTGCACGACCGGAGCGGGAGGGTCGTCGTCATATTCCACGAGCTTCGCTCCCAGCGCCTCGCTGACGCCATCCATACTGATATCCCACGCGCCATCGCAGCCGAACTCCTCCAGACATCTCACCTGCGAGCGCACGTAGAGGGTTGGGTCCCTGAGACAATCGGAAAACTTCAACCCGCAGTACCTGATGCCGAAAAGCCTGATGTTCGGCAGTACGGGCACTCTGTCACATTCCAGGCCCGCGACCGTGGCAGACAAGCGCTCCATCGGCGTCATCAGTTCCGCGCGACTCACTTCGCCACCCTCCACATCTCCAAGACTCGGCCGTTCGTGTTGCAGGCTCCGGTCCGTCCTAGAGCGTTCTCAGCGAGCTAACCATCCGTATGGCTTCGAGCACGGCGTTATTGGCGTTGTCGGAGTAGCCGTCGGCGCCCATCTTGGCGGCGATCTCGGGGGTCAGGGGTGCGCCGCCCACCAGCACCCTGGTGTTGGGATTCTTGGCTTTGACGGCTTCGATGACTTTCTTCATGCCCATCATCGTCGTCGTCATCATTGCCGATAGACACAGGATGTCGGCGTCGATTCTCATCTGCTCCTCGACGAACTTGTCCAGCGGAACGTCGACGCCCAGATCGTGCACGGTGAAGCCGGCGATCTCGAACATCATCTTCACCAGGTTCTTGCCGATGTCGTGTACGTCTCCCTGCACCACGCCGATGACCACCTGCCCCTTGATCCTCTGGCTATCTTCCTGGCTGATGTGAGGACGCAGCACGTCGAGCCCCGCGTAAAGTGCGTCGGCGCACATCAGCACCTCGGGCACGAAGTACTCCTGGTCCTCGAAGAGGCGCCCGACCACCTCCATGCCGGCGGCCAGCCCTTGCATGATGGCCTCGTAGGCGTTGATCCCCTCGGCCAATGCCCGGTTGCTGGCTTCCCGCGACAGATCCTCGTTGTAATCGATCACCGCGCGTTTGAGATCCTCCAGAATCGCGCTCTTGGTTTCCTCCGCGGGAACTCGAACCTGTTCGGCTGTCATTCTTCTTCCTCCACGCTCAGCGATTTCTAGTCATGCCAAAAGAACCTTGCCGCATCCACCATTGCTTTCACGTTTTCCTGCGGCGTATCGGGCGGCAGTTGACAGTTCGCACTCAAGATGAAACCACCGCCTTCAGCCGCCTGCTTGATGCAGTCGAGGGCTTTCCTCTCCACATCTGCCGGCGTACCATACAGCATCGTCTCCACAGTCCTCACGTTGCCCATTACACACACCTTCCGGCCATACTCCTGCTTGAAGCGGGCAAGATCGATCCTGTCCACGTGCAGTATGTCGGCGCCCAGCGCGCAGACCAGGTCCAGCCGATCCCGCCAGTCTCCACAGATGTGGAACAGTATCTTGATGCCCCTGGCCTTCAGGCGAGCGAAGAACTTCTGCATCGGCGGAAAGGCGAACTCCTGGTAATGCTTGCGCGAGATGCACGAGGCGTTGGCCGAGGGATTCACCGTCCTGATGATATCCGCTCCCGCCTCCACCAGAGCTTCGGCGTACGACGCGGCCATCGGGACGAGAAAATCCGACAGTTGCTTCGCGAAGGCGGGATCGCGGACGAGATCGAGGTAGAAGTTCCTGAACCCGCGCAGTGAAATGGCGACTTCGAAGGGTGAATGAACAAAGCCGATCACGGCCACGCGGGCATTAGTGCTTTGCTTCAACTTCCGGATGATATTTTGCACTGCCGGAGAGCGACCACTGCTCTTACCATCATATGGTAGAAGCCTGTTCAGGTCGTCGCGCGTGCGTATCACCGGATCGCGAACGGCCAAGGAATCGTGGAGTACGACCTGGGCACCGAGCGATTCCTCGATATTGTACATATGGAAGTCGAACACGCCGTCGCCACCGACTTCGCGCCACGCTCGAAGCTGTGCATGCACGTATTTGTCCACGTCGTGATAACATTCGGCGTAACTGTGGCCGGCCCATTTCATACCGCAGAGATTGTGCTGGGGCAGCGCCGGTACCCGATCTACTTCCTTCAGGTCGGCCGCTGCCAAAATGCGCTCCAGGGACGTCATCTCCTCAGTTCTTGGCACCTGCGTGCTCCACACATCAACGTTCTATCCGAACGCGGGCCTGCTCTGCGCCCGGACGGGCGCCAGAGGCTGAGCGAATTCGGTCAGTCACTCCTTGCCGAGAATGCTCAAGGCGTATTCGACATATGAGTCATCGATCAACTTCTTCATGTCCGCTCTCTCTTCAGGCTTCATTATGCCCTGGCTGACGAAGAAGTCCTGGTCATCTATCAGATGCTGCGTGAAGATGTACCCGTTGCGGTCGAAGCCGGGGCCGCGAACTTTGCGGTAGACGGAAGCATCCTTCAGCGGGGTATATGCGGTAAGTATCTTGATGATCTCGTCGAGCCCCACGTTTTTGTCGAACCCGTCCAGGTAAGCTCGGATTCCTTTGATGTAAGCTACCATGAAACGCTTCGCGGCCTCCGGTTGGCGCTCGATGAACTGAGGACCGTACATCAATACGCCAACCTGGTGGTTGGGATAGAAATCGGGATGCACCGTCTTCCAGTTGACAAACAGCCCACGCTCGGCTCCTTGGGTCGCCAGTGGTTCCGAAGCGATGGCGGCATCGATGGCCTTGTTGGCGAAGGCAGACATCATGTCCGGGAACGGCATCGTGACGATGTCGATATCGGCAAGGGAAAGCCCTCCCTTTGCCACGGCTTTGGCGATCTGAACGTAGCCCGGTCCGTTCTTGGATACAAGGGCCACTTTCAATCCTTTCAGGTCCTTGAAGTCCTTGACGCGGTCTGCCAGGTCTTTCCGAACGGCCAATGTGTTGAATTCGTGTCCAGACGAGTTCCTGGCACGATCGGCCACGGCCCTGACGCCGATGCCGCGCGCGACCGCGTTGTAGAGGGCTACGGTGATGCCTGCGCCGGCAACTTCCAACTGGCCCGACGATAGGGCTGGGATCACCTGCGCCGATTGATCGAACGACGTAAGCTCCAGATCGATGCCCTGCTCCTTGAAAAAGCCTTTCTCGAGCGCTACGTAGGTCGGCGCATCCGAGGTCGTAGCCAAATCGCCCACCCTGACCTTGACCGCTGGACTCAGCGGGCCAGGCATAGCGGCCTTCACGGGCGCTTTGGAACCGGTTTTCTCCGCGGGCTTCTCGGCGGGTGTTCCAAGGGCCTTCGCGGCCTCCTTTTCGGCTGGCCTGGTAGGCTGCGCCGCAGGCGACTTCGTGGGCGTCGGGCTCGGCTGTGCTGGCGCAGCACAACTCGCCAGAACGACCAAATACACGAGCGTTGCGATGAAACCAGTCATCCAGTTGTGGCCAAGTCTCATGGCGACCCCTCCTAACCTCATTACTTTGGAAGTGTCACATTTTCTTGTGGGGCAGGTTTCCCCACCCCTCCCCAGCAGGGGACAAGCCCCTGCACTACAGCTTATATCCGTAGTGACAAAGGTATCAGCAGATCTTTCCAACCAACCACTTCAGCCTTCCGGCTGTGAATCAAGGCAAATTCAGTCTGATGCGGTTGCTGCTTGGGAACGATCAAAATTGGCGAGGATACTCACTCGTGATCGCGACGTCTACCAGTGCCTGCAGGTTCTCCTTCGGCGTATCCCGTGGCACCAGGCAATCGGCGCTCAGTATGAAACCACCTCCTTGAGCCGCCTGCTCGATACAGTCGAGGGCCTCTCTCTCAACATCTGCCGGCGTACCATACAGCATCGTCTCCACGGTCCTCACGTTGCCCATCACGCACACTTCCCGGCCATACTCCTGCTTGAAGCGGGCAAGATCGATCCTGTCCACGTGCAGAATGTCGGCGCCCAGCTCGCACACCAGGTCCAGCCGATCCCGCCAGTCTCCACAGATGTGAAACAATATCTTGATTCCCCTGGCCTTCAAGCGAGCAAATAACTTCTGCATCGGCGGAAAGGCGAACTCCTGGTAATGCCTGCGCGAAATGCACGAGGTGTTAGCGGAGGGGTTCACCGTCCTAACAATATCCGCTCCCGCTTCCACCAGAGCTTCGGCGTATGACGTGGCCATCGGGACGCAGAAGTCCATCAGCTCCCTCGCCATCGATGGATTGCGGATGAAGTCGGTGTAAAGGTTCTTCGCGCCGTACAGGGTGGCGGCGATCTCGAAAGGTGAATGCACCATGCCCAGTACGGCAACGCGCCCTTCGGTGCGGTCTTTGAGCTTCCGAATCATTTCGTGGGCTCTGAGTGCGCAGGCACCCGTCTTGGCGTCGTATGGGACCAACTTGTTCAAATCGTCGAGCGATCCCAGCAAAGGCTCCGAGATGTTTGGCGGGTCGTCTTCGCGGTGGATGACCTGGGCGCCCAAATCTTCCTCGATGTTCAGTGAGAAGATGTCGTACACGCCATCGTCGCCCAACTCTCTCTGGCAACGAATCTGAGTGTCCACGTACAGGTCGACGTCGAAGTAGCACTCAGCGAATTTGTAACCGGCGTTCTTGATTCCCCAAGCCTTCGTGCTTGGCAGCACCGGCACGCGGTCTGCCTCCCTCAGCTCAGCCGCTGCCAGGACGCGTTCTAGCGGCGTCATTTCTTCCCTTCTTGCCATACGGAACCCCTTCTGTCTTCAAGCGCCGTCAAGTTCTCGGGCGACGCGGTAGGCCAGATATCACATCCGGGCCAAATGGCGTCCGCCCTGCATTCTACCACATCTTTGACCATTCTGTTCGTCTTGCCGCAAGATAATGTAAGCTGGATTGCGGAAATACCTGAGCCCCACCCTGCCCCGGGCGGACAGAGGACGTCTCCCGCCCTGCGGGATCCCGCTCGGGACGCCCCTACGTTTCTGCAACAATTCGTACGCTACCGCGGCACATGTGCAAGACCCTGGGCCGAGGAAGTTTACTGGCTTACTCCTTCCGGACCTCACACATGTTTGATCTGAACGGCAACGAGCCACTGATCGGATCCGCCACTTCGGCGCTCACCAGCAGGTTCACGTTGGCCCCATCCGGGCCGTAGGGATTGTAGCCGCCGTACTCCAGCTCCGGGCAGGACTGCCACCATCCGTGTTGTGTGCATACCACGCGGGGATCGATGTCGTCGGTCACCCAAGCCACCACGGTGATGCTTCCGTACGGCGTCTCTATGACGACCCAGTCGCCATCGACGACACCCCGAGCTTTGGCCGTCTCCGGATGTATCTCCACAAATGGATGGGGCACCTGCCGCCGCAGGCTGGGCAGCGCCCGGTGCTGGCCGTGACAGTAGTGTGACAGCTTGGCATTCGTCAGGATAAGGGGGTAGCGTATCGCCAGGTCTGGCCGGCTGACCGGACTTATCCCCGGCTCGACGTAGCGGGGAAGCGGATTCTGTCCGTGCAGGTGGAAATTCTCCGAATAGACCTCCACCAGCCTCGTCGGAGTAGCGAAACCGACGGGTGCGCCCCCCTGCTTCCTGTCGGCGTACTTGCGGTATCTCGTCTCGAGCGGTACGGAAATCCCGCCGGGGTTCGCCCGCAACGCCTCCAGCGAGAGGCCGGATGGGGCCAGATGATAGTTCGCCGCGGTCTCGACGTCTCCACCCCAAAAATGCTCCCCAAGCCCCAAACGAGACGCCAGCTCAAAGATTATCTGCGTGTCCGGCCGGGACTCGTGCCTGGGCCCCACGACAGAAGGGCGGTACTGAGCGTACCGGCTGGTATCAGCCCCCTGCTCGAAAGTCGGCCGTACGCCCCAGGTCTCCCAGCACGAGGCCGCTGGGAGCACCATATCGGCCAATTCGGCAGTCGGCGTGAGGAAAAGGTCGATGTAGACGAGGAACTCGATAGCTTTGAGCGCTTCGTGGACCCTGGGGGTATCTCCCACGGCCATCACGAAGTTACCACCAAAGGCAACCATCGCCTTGACGGGATATGGCTGGCCGGTGAGTATGGCGTTGCAAACCTGTGTCGGCATGCACTGGCCCGCGGTCGAAGGGGGTCCCAAAGGGTACTCCCCGTGCCCGAGACGCCGCTCCGCCGCTTCTGGTGCCAGGAACTCCTTGCCGTCGATGGGATTAAGCCGGATGGTTGGAAAGATCACGTTGCCCCCCGGAGAATCGAAGTCGCCTAGCAAGGAGTAGAAGGTGGCAATGGCTCGATCGGTCTGTGTCGCGTTGGTATGCTGGCCAACCCCCGTATACACGTAGTAACAAACCGGGCGGTTTTCGGCCAGCATCCTGACGGCCGATCGTATCTTTTCCTCCGGCACCCAAGTGATCTCTTCCACTCGCCCCGGTGAGAACTTTTCGACCAGCTCGAGGAGGAGCTGGAAGGCGGGGCTCACCTCGACTCTGGCGCCAGAAGCTAGAGTAACCTCGTGGCTTCCGACCAGAGCCGCGACGGGCGGGGCGGCGTGATCGTGGGCGACGGGGCGGCCCTCCGCCGTGTCCCAGAGGGAGAAGCGGTTGGGATCACCACCCCGCAGAAGATCGCTCTCTCTCAATAGCCGGCCATTGTCCCGCCGGACCAGCAGTGGCCCGTTAGTCCAGTTTCGCACGAACTCCTCATCGAAAAGTCCCTCGAGCAGGAGCACGTTCAGCATACCCAGGGCCAGAGCGCCATCCGTCCCCGGTCGCACCGCAAGCCACACGTCCGAGTTCTTTGCCGCCTCTGTCCGCCGGGGATCGACGACGACCAGACGCGCGCCGCGGGCGCGTGCCTTCGACATACTCCGCTCCTGCGTCAGCCAGGTGTTCTGGGGAGTGTGTCCCCAGAGAAGAATGCTCGAAGTGTGCTCGAAGTCAGGTGACGGGATGCCCGTCCCATACGTGTACCGCGAGGCCACGTCTTTGTGCCAGTTGCACACGTGCGTGGTTCCGCTGAAGTTCGGGGTGCCGAAGGCGCGGGACAGACGTGCCAGCCAGGGCTCGAAATCTATCGACGCCGATCCCCCCGGGCCCGATCTGTTGAAGACGACGGCTTCCGCCCCCCAGGTCGAACGAATCTCGAGGAGCTTCTTCGCCACGGTATCAAGGGCCTCGTCCCACTCTACAGGAACCCATCCGGGGTCCGGGTCGCCCTTGGGACGAGTTCGGCGCATAGGATGCTTGAGGCGCTGCGGGCTGTACACCAGCTCGGGGGCCGCCGCGGCCTTGGCACAAAGGGCGCCGCCGTTGGGGTGTTCTCTATCAGGCTCGACGCGGGCAAAGACGCCGTTCTCCACGACGGCGACCGCCCCACACCGCGCCTTGCACATTGGGCAGTAGACGTGCAACCTCTCGGTGATGTAGCGCGAGCGAGCGGGCTCGACGCTACCATGAACGGACGGATGGCCTTTCATATGCACCCCTTGTTGTTTTGCGAGTTGTCCACTACTGGTATAGCTTCTTGATGAAGCCGGAGTCGTCGAGCTCCTTCACGAAGCGAGTCTCCAGCAGGTCACTCGGCTTGAACTCCTTGGCCTTGGGATTCTGGTCCGCGATCTCGTCCAGGATGGCCTGCACCGCCTCCGAGGTCGGGTAGGGCTTCTCGACGAACTTCTTGGCGAAGAAGCTGTACCCTTCCTCGATGAGCTCTTTGTCGTCTAGCTTCAGCATATCCGAGACGGCCTTCCGTCCGGCATCCTGATTTGTCTTGTAGAAATGGATGCCTTCGACCCAGGCGGTTACCGCTCGACGGACAGTATCCTCGTTTTTGGATATGAAATCTCTCGTCGTTATCAAGGCTCCCATCAAGTACGGCGCGTCACGCAGGTCGTGCAGCACGGTGTATCCTTTTCTCCTGGCGAGAAGCGTGAAGGGTGGATCGACCACCGTGCCGTCGGCGGAGCCGCCCTCGATGGAGGCAAACCGCTCTGGCTGAGGCCCGATCTGGAGAATAGCCACATCCTCCTCCGGTTTCAGCCCCATTCTCTTGAGCGCATACCTCGCGGAGTAGTCGCTCGAATCCCCATATCGAGTTATGGCCAGTCTCTTGCCCTTGAGATCAGCCGGGGTCTTGATGTCGGGTCGCGTGACCAGAAGGTAGTTCATCGTGTTGTCATGGGCGGCCACAACGACGGCGTCGGCCCCGGCCAGCCGGGCCAGCACGGTCATCGAGCCGGCGGCAAAGAGCATCTTCACGTCGCCGGCCATCATGGCCTGGATGCCCGCGGAGCCGGCCACGTACTTGAGGTCCAGAGCCAGCCCGTTCTTTTGAAATATGCCGCCTTCCCTCAGTGCCCAGATCATCGTTTGAGACGCCGCGATGGCGGTGTGGGCGAGGGGCAGTGGAATCAGTTGCGCCGGCTTGGCCGCAACCGGCGTGGCTTTGGGCGCAGCCGTTGGTGCCACGGGCGCAGCAGTTGGTTTGGGCGCCACGGCCGCTGGAGTGGCCACTGGCGCGGCCTTCGGCGCCGCGGCGGTCGGCGTGGGCGGCGCAGGCGTGGGTGTAGCAGGCGCCGCACAGCCGCCAATAACCAAGGTGGTCAGGAGCAAAAACACCAGAGCGTTTAGAAAACCCATAGATCTCCGTGAGCCACTTCGCTCCCCAGGGCCGCGGCGCCCAGAAATCCGCCATCGATTGGGCTTAACCCCCTGCAATCGCCAGATGCCAGTGTGTCGAGCCGCCATCACCAAAACCTCCTTCTTTTTTGTTTCCGAGGCCAACAACTGGACCTGAATTGTTCGACACAAGATGTGTCCATGGTAGGGGCGGTTCGTCCGCCTTAGGCGGACCCCTACCAGACGATCAGGATGCATCTAGTTTGGCGGTCCGCTTCGCAGTCTATTCCTTTCCAAACCGCCTGGTCACGTCCTCCTCACTCCGGGCGGAATCACGTAAAGCTCCGCCGGAGCCGCAAAGGGAGTCTCCACCTGTTGCGTAGTGATCCTGATACTCTCGCCATCCTTGCTAAGCATCACCCACTTGAGCCACTTCTCGTTGTCGGTCCTGGGGAAATCCGTGCGAAAGTGCCAGCCGCGACTCTCCTCCCGAAACTGCGCCGCCGTAAACATCGCCCTGGCCACCGTGACCATACTCCGTACCTCGATGGCCTTGACCAGCGCGTGGGACGAAGTGGCGGCCAGTTGGGGCAAGATCTCCTGCCGCACCCTCTCAATCTGCTGAAGTGTGTCTGCTATGCCCTCGGCCGATTTCAGATAACCGTAGTTCACTGGAATCATGGCCTGCTGGAGCATCTTAATCGCTTCCTCTGTTGACATACGTTCGCTCCTGGTGAGAGGGGCAAATGACCGGCGCAAGACTTCGTAGGCTTTCTTGCCGATGGTCGCGGGATCGATGGGCGCCGCCGATTTCGCTTCCTCGGCGGCATTATGCCCTGCCACACGCCCTGAGACGCTGGAGAAGGCCAGGTTGATGCCGCCGACGGAATAGGTCCCGTGGGGAGGAAGGCTGGTGATATCACCGGCGGCGTAGAGCCGGGGAAGATTGGTCTCGCACCTCGTGTTGATGTGTAACCCTCCACCCGCCTGCAACGTGCCCTCGAAGCTGGGAACCCACTCTAACGGCTGCTCGAAAGGATCGATCCCCGCTCGGTCCCATAGGCGAAACGCCTCGGGCAATGCCCCGCGACACATCTGCCGATCGGCGGCGCTGGCGCTGCGCATATCCAGATAGATCGGCCCCCTGCCCTCCGCGACCTCCCGGCACATGGCCAGAGCAAGGTCTTGCTGCGGAGCTCGACTGCCCAGCTCCGGATGGTAGTTCCACATGAACTCCTCGCCCAGGCGATTGAGGAACTTCCCACCGATGCCCACATAGATCTGCAGTCCGTGAACGTCGTAAAACCTGGAAGTGCTATTGGTGGAAAACTGCTCCATGTTGCGAAAGGTGGCGCCTATCTCGAAAGCCGCTGCCTGAAGATCTCCCGTGAGATTCTGGTGCCCCATATACAGGGATTTGAAGCCACTGCCGGAAGCCGCCAGCACCATCGTCTTGGCGTGAAACAAGGACGTGTCGTCGTTCCAGTAGTTGAATCCAACTGCTCCCACCGGGCTGCCATCCATCTGCACCAGGTCCGTGACCATGACCCTCTCGACGATGGTGACCTTCTTTGCGACCAGCTTCCGGCGCAAAACGGCCATCATGGAGAGCGCGTTGACCATGCTGTTCCGGGTGCTGACGTGGCCACGCGAGCGTCGGCGGACGAAGTTGCCGTTGGCGTCCTTCTCGAAGACGAGCTTGCGGTATCCGGCGGCCCACTTCTCTATGTCTTGAGCGATGGGCATGGTTTGCTCGAACATCTGCTTGCACCACGCCTGATCGCTCAGGTACTCGCCACGGGCAATGATTTCCCTAAGCCAGACGTCCAGGTCATCCTGGCCGGGATCGAAGACGGTGAAGATTCCTGCCGCAAAGGTGCTCTGGCCGCTCTTGGCTATTCGGCTCTTGTCAACGATAACCACGCGGGCGTCTTGGCCCAGCACCTCTTTTGCCTCAATGGCGGCCAGACACCCTGCCAATCCACCGCCGATCACCAGGACGTCGCTCTGTACGACGTTGTTGAAGCCTTCCATCAGCCTGCTTCCTCCGACGAACCCTCCTGGCTATTGGTACAGCTTCTTGATGAAGCCGCTGTCGTCCAGCTCCTTCACAAGGCTGTTGTCGTAGACGTCCTCCGGCCGCATCGTCTGGGCCTTTGGATCCATCTTCGCCAGCTCGGTAAGAATCAGCTTCACGCCCGCGGGGTTGGTGTAGGGAACCTTCTCCAACACGTCGCCCGTCAGGTTGTAGCTTTCCTCCAGGTCTTCCTCGTCGGTCATCTTGAGGTACTGGCCGATCACCTGCTTTGACCTGGCCTTGTCCTTCTTTACGAGAGCGATCCCCTCGACGTAGGCCTTCAGGTAGTTTCGGAGAACGTCCTTATTCGCCGACAGATAAGGTTTTCGAACCAGGTTGGAAAAGTAGCTGTAGTCGAGCCCTTCAGCGTATATGTTGGTCAGCTCTTTGAAGCCGAGTTTCCTTGCTCTGGCGGTGATCGGAGGCGAGAGGTACGCTCCCTGTATCACACCAGCCTGGAGTGCTGCCAGGCTCTCTGCCCCGCCTCCCGTCTCCAGAATGGCCACGTCCGTACGCGGCACCAAGCCCGCCCGTTGCAGGTGCCAACGCATCGCAAAGTCTGTGACGGTGCCCGACCTGGTAATCCCAACGGTCTTGCCCTTGAGATCCTGTACGTTGTTGATCTCTTTCGATGTGTACAGGTACTGCTGCAATGCTTTGAAGGCAGAGGACACGACCACCAGGTCGGCGCCGGCGAGATTAGCACTCACCACGTGTTCGGCTGCTCCGTCAACAATCTGCGCGTCCCCGCTGACGACCGATGCCGCGCCCTTGGTTCCCGCCGTGTAGATGATTTCGACGTCCAATCCGTACTTTTCAAATAGGCCCGCATCTTTGGCCATCCAGGTCGGCACGTGCGCGGCAGCGGCGGCCGTGTAGCCGACCGTGAGCTTCGTCAACGTCTTTGGCGCTCCCGCGGGGAGTCCGCAGGCGTTGAACGCAACCAGGGTACCGAGGGCCAGCAGGATACCGATGCTCTTTGCCAACACTTTGTGTTTCCTCCCTCACGCAGAATATGGGCCGTGACATCCGACAATCCAGTGCGATGTGCGAGCACACTACGAGTAGGAACGCGTTTATCCCGTTTTCTCCAACAGGGCCCTGCGCACTTTCTCCGCCGTGATCGGCAGCGTCTTGATCCTGACCCCCACCGCGTTGTAGATAGCGTTGGCGATCGCGGCGGCGACGGGAATTACCGTCGGCTCCCCCAGTGACTTGGCCCCGTAAGGCCCGACGGGATCGTCGCTCTCGATGAACATACATTTGATCGGCGGGATGTCAGTCGATGTCATCAGCTTGTAGTCCACAAACGTCGGGTTCGCGACCTTGCCGTTCTTGACGGCGATTCCCTCCGTCAGCGCATAGCCCAGGCCCTGGACGATGCCCCCTTCCAATTGGCCTTCCGCGGCGAGCGGGTTTATCGTCTTGCCGACATCGTGCGCCGCGACGTAGTTGACCACCTCGACCCTGCCGGTCTCGGTGTCTACCTCTACCTCGGCGATGTGCGCGGCGAAGGGGTGGGCGATAGAGACGTTGCCGTACTTCGTTTGCGCATCCGGCACGACGACGTTGTCCGGAACGAACGAGCCCTGGCCGACGATCGGCCCGCCGGCGTTGCCGTATACCGCCTTCCTGGCCACGTCGAGGAACGGCACCGCCCGTTCCGGCGAGCCCTGCACCAGGATCCTGCCGTCCCTGAATTGCAGGTCACCCTGGTTGGCCTCCAGCAGGTCGGCGGCGACCTTCCCCAGCTTGGCTCGCGCGTCGCGGGCCGCGGCTATGACAGCCTTTCCACCGAGCGTGGTCGCGCGACTGGCAAAGGTTCCGATGCCAAAGGGGCTAACGTCGGTGTCGAGCATCGCCACCTTTATGTCTTGCACCGACAGGCCCAGCTCCTCGGCGGCCATCTGCGCGAAAACCGTGCGCGAGCCCTGCCCCAGATCGATCTCCCCCGTGAACAGTTGCACCTTGCCATCGTCGCCGATGCGGACGAACGCCGCAGACCCCTCGAACGCTCTGAAGAACCCCCGGTTGCCGGAAACGTGGATGCAGGTGGCGATGCCAATCCCGCGCGCCTTGCCCCGTCCAGAAACGTAGGGGCGTCCCGAGCGGGATCCCGCAGGGCGGGAGACGTCCGCTGTCCGCCCTGGGGCGGGGTGCGGCTCGGGTGTTTGCGCAATCTGGCGCTCACCACCTTCGCCAAACTGGCCTCGCTTCGCCTGCCACCCTGCCGCTTCCGCGGACTGGCGAATGCAATCCTCCAGACCGCAGCTTCCCATGTACCAGCCGTGCGCCGTGACGTCGCCCTTGTGGACCGCGTTGGCCAGCAAGACCTCGATCGGATCGAGCCCCAATCGTGCCGCGACGATGTCGACGCCCTGAGCCAGCGCGAACGTCATCTGCGGGTTGCCGAATCCCCTGAAGCAGCTCGTGGGCATCTTGTTGGTGTAGACCAGGTAAGCCTCGGTCTCGATGTTCTCCAGGCGAAACTGGTTATCTGCGCGCATCGCCGCCGTCGACACGATGGCCGGTGCGTAGTGGGTGTAGGCACCGTTGTCGGCGATGATCTTGGTCTTCTTCGCCGTGATTCTCCCGTCGCGCTTCACTCCCAGCTTCAGGGTGATGTACATCGGCAGTCGTGGCAAGGTGGCCATGAACTCTTCGACACGCGAGTTGAACATTCGCACCGGCCGACCCGCTTTTCTAGAGAGCAAAGCGCAGATGAGATGCGGCGCGTACTCCATTTTGGCGCCGAATCCACCGCCGACGTAGGGTGTGATGATACGTATTGCCTCCGGAGGTAAGCCGAGGATCTTGCTGTATGTCAGGCGCGCGATCGACGGAATGTGCACGGGCAGGTACCAGCTCAGCGTGTCCCGGCTGTGGTCGGCGACGCAGCCCATCGGCTCGAGATAGCACTGGTGGACCAGCGAGGTCTCGAAGCTTTCCTCGACGATCTCGTTGGCCTCCTCGAAGCCTTGCGCGATGTCCCCCCGACCAAAGGCCATTCGGGTGGCGATATTCTGTACCGCCTCGTGCAAAAGGGGGGCACCGGGTTCCATCGCCTGGAGCGGGTCGTCCACGACCGGCAGCTCCTCGTACTGCACCGCGATTAGCCCCAGCGCCTCCTCGGCGGCATCCTCTGAAACGGCTGCGACCGCGGCCACCTGGTCGCCTACATAGCGCACCCGGTCAACCGCCAGGACGGGCTCGTCGGGGATAACCTCGCCGACTTTCATATGAGGTACGTCGCGGCCAGCGATCACGGCCTTGACCCCCGGCAGCCTCTCGGCACGCGAGGTGTCGACGGAAATGATTCTGGCGTGGGCCAGTGGGCTGCGCAGAATGCGGCCGTAGAGCAGGCCCGGCAGCTTCAGGTCGCTGACGAAGCCAGCATCGCCGGTTGCCTTATCGGTGGCGTCGATCATCGGCACTCGGCGGCCGACCACGCGTAGCTCGGACGTCACAGTTCTCCTCCCCGCTGGCCAACGGCCAAGATTCTATTTCTCGACCAGCAACAAGTACCTGCGCAACTGTTCCAAATGGCTTTCCATGGCCTTGCGGGCCCGCGAGCTATCTCGCTTACTGATGGCCTCGAAAATGGCTCTGTGCGAGTCCGCGGTGGTTTTGTGGCTGTAGCCCGACTGTGAAAACTGCCGGCGCGATTCCACCAGCAGGTCCATAACGGCGCTCATGACGCGAACGACCAGGCCGTTCTGCGATGCACAGGCAATGGCGTAGTGGAACTGGCTGTCGTTTTCGATCTGTATGGTTGTGGGGCCGCTGGGGGCACGCACGTATTTCTCGAAGTCTTCCGTGAGCTCCTGGATTCTGGCGATATCCCGCTCCGTTGCCCGCTGGGCCGCCAGAGCCGCTATCTGGGGCTCGAAGGCTCGGCGGAAGTCCAGCACCTCCGAGCACAACGCAGGATTGTGGACCAAAATGGAGACGAGCGGGGCAGCCACGTTGTCGATGGTCGCCTCCGTGACAAAGGTGCCGCCGCCCTGGCGGCATACCACGAGCCCTAATAGCTCCAGTTTCCTGATGGCTTCCCGAACCGAGTTGCGGCCGACGCCGAACCGGTCGGCGATCTCCCGCTCGGGCGGCAGTTTGTCGCCTGGCAAAAGCCGCCCCTCGGCAATCAGTTGCTCAATCTGCGTCACGACTCCCTCGTACACACGATTGTTTCTCACCCGTGCCACGGTGGAGAGCTTATCAACGGCCATACTGTCTCCTTCGAAGGTCGCGTTCGCCACGCCCTCTATTTGTCTCGGCGAAACTCCTGACGTAAACAGCATCGAGCATCGTGAGAATGATGGGATGGTAGCGCCATTCTAGCACAGAGCTGGGGGAAATGCAATAGGTTGCACAGCGATTCTGCGCGCGACCGACGATACTCTTGGCCCTGATGCGATATTCGGCCTTCGGCAGGCCATTTCGCGGCTTTTTTCGTGCGAAAACAATTTCTCGCACGATTTCGACATTTCAAAGAAAACCTATTGCAATTTGGAACGTCTCTGTGATAAAATGCCGCTATCGTCCTACCATCCTGCTAATTATTCGTCGCCCCCACTGGGCAAGTTGCGCTGATGCCACGTCGCTGTCGTGCAGTGGAGAGGTAAGGAGGTGGTTGCCGGCGGCAAAACCTGGTTCTTGCAAGCACGCGCTCCTGGTCAGTTCCTGTGTATCGAAGGGCCTAAAACCGTATCCGTCGATCCATTGGCGAGCAGTTGTTGACCTGGACAAAGACTGAATCGGAGGAGAACGACCGTGGCAAAACTAAGACGCTCCAAAGTGTTACTCATCCTGGCGGCTGCACTCACAATGTCACTAGTGTTCGCTGCATGCTCTACCCAGGCACCGCCTTCGCAAACCAAACCTGCTGCACCCGCTAGTAAGGCCGCTCCACCGGCTGAGAAGGCCGCCGCGCCGGCTGAAAAGCCCGCCGCGAAGGCCGAGCCCTACAGGATCGGCGCGTTGTATTCCCAGACCGGAAACCTTGCCACCTACGACGTGGTGGCCTCGAAGGGTGTGAAGTTGCTGGCGGAGAAGATCAACAAGGCCGGCGGCGTCAACGGCCACCCTCTCGAGATCATCATGTACGATCCCGAATCCAAGCCTGAGCAGGTCGTGGCGCTGGCCAAGAAACTGATTCAGCAGGACAAGGTTATTGCTATCGTCGGTCCCAGCGCTACCGCCCAGGCCGGACCCCTTGTGCCCATCGTCAACGAGGCGAAGATCCCCAACGTGGCCCAGCAGGGGTCCATGCTCCTGAACTCGAAACACCCCTATGCTTTCAGCAGCATGTCTTCCGGGCTGGTCGTGGCCGAGGTTGCGCTGGCGTGGGCCCAGAAAAAGGGCATCAAGAAGATCGGTATGCTCACCAGGGGAGACGTTATGGGTGAGGTGGCAATGCCCATGACCGAGCCCGCGCTGAAGAAAACGGGAATCACTTTGGTTGGGACGGAAAAGTATCTGGTCACCGACAAGGACATGACGGTGCAGCTCTCCAAGCTCAAGGCCGCGGGCAGCGAATCCATCTGGAACTACGCGACGGGCAGAGACGTTGCCATCGTGGCCAAGAACTTCCAGCAGCTTGGGATGCCCGGTTACCTGCTGGTTCCGGCGCCGACCCTCGACCTGATCGACGCGGCGGGCGAGGCCGGCTCCGTACTCCATGGCCCGGTCATCAAGTCCAGCGTATGGAGCGAATTGCCAGACTCAGACCCGGCCAAGAAGCCTCTGGCGGAGTTCGCTTGAGAGTACAAAGAGAAGTACGGCGAGGAAATGGACTGGTTTTCCGCCGCTGGGTACGACGGCCTGCAGAACATCGTCGACGCTCTGAAGGCTGTAGGACCCGACGCGGCGAAGATGCGCGACTATCTGGAGAACACTACCGTGACGGGGTTGAACGGGATGATGAGGCGAGGGCCAAACGATCATATGGGGCCGGGGACCGAGAGCTACGCGATGACGCGCATCGACGTTGCCAAGAAGAAGTTCGTCATAGCGCCCTGAGTTCGTGTGGCACAGTCAATAGTGCGCTCGCAGAGAGCATCGTCGGCAACGACGTCGTTGGCCTGGCAGCGACGGGGCAACCACACAGGGTTGCCCCTACAATACCTCGCCGCAAGTGCTGGCTGATCATGCACTAGCCAGGGGGAGGTGTACAGCGGGTAAGAAAGCGGAGATGACATCGGCGGAGCGCGTGGCAGCGGCGCTGGAGCTTAGAGAGACCGACAGAGTGCCGGTTGTCCTGTTTACCGTTTACTGCGGTATCAAGTACGCTGGCTGCAAGGTTGGCGAGGGCTTGGCCGACGACGAGAGGTACATTCGAGCGGAGCTGAAGTGCCTCGACGACTTCGGATCGGATGCCGTCTGGGCCGTCGGGGGCGTCGACATCGTGGCTTTTGCGCTGGGGGCAGAAGTGAGGTTCCTCGAAGACGACGCTCCCCAGATTCTCGAGCATCCCATCAGGTGTCGTGAGGACCTGGAAAGAATGCGGTCCGTCGACGTGATGGCGCAGGGAGAGGCTCAGCGTCGCTTGAGACGCGTGCGGAAGCTGAAGAAGGCTGTCGGCAAGGAGGTCCCGGTGGTTGCCGTGGTGCAGGCGCCCTTCAACACGGCTTGTCAGCTACGAGGCGTGGAGAATCTCTACAAGAACATGATCTCTGACCCGGATTTCGTCACCGCGATCCTCGAGTTCGCTACGGAAAGGGACGCCGAGCACGCGCTGGCTCTGGCTGAAGCTGGAGCCGACGTGATTTGGATGGGAAACTCGGTGGCCGGCGGGCTCTCCATATCACGCAAGCACTACGAGCAGTTCGCTCATCCGTACAGCCGCCGGATATTCCACCAGCTCAAGGCGAGCGGCGTCAGAACCGCCCTGCATACCTGCGGAAACTGGAACGATCGGTTTGATATCGTGGCCGACGAAGGCGCCGACGTGTGGCATGTTTCGGAATACGCCGATCTTTCTGCGCTTAAGACCCTCTATGGCGACAGGGTTTGTCTGATGGGAAATGTCGGCTCTGTGGGCATCCTGAAGGGCCCGCCTGAGAGAGTTGGCGACGAGGCGGCGAAGTGCATAGAAGACGCCGGCAAAGGGGGCGGATTCATCTTGAGCGCCGATTGCGGTATTCCGCGCGACGCTCCTTGGGACAACGTGATGGCTCTGGCCAAGGCTGCCCGCAATATTGCATACACTACAAGGTGAGGAGACGTTTGGACAACTTGCTGCTAGAAGTCGACAAGCTTAACGTCTTTTTTGGCGGCCTGCGAGCCGTGTCGGACGTCTCCTTTGGTGTCAAGCGTGGCCAAATCAAGGCCATCATCGGACCGAACGGTGCCGGCAAGACCACTGTCTTCAACGCCATTACAGGCGTGTACCGTCCAAGCGCGGGAACGGTCAAATTCAAGGGCGCCGACGTGACGGGTTTCAAGACCACTGCGATCGTGGAGCGGGGCCTGGCCAGGACCTTTCAGATCGTGCGACTCTTCCAGGAGCTGACGGTACTGGAGAACGTGATGGTGGGCTTGCACCGCAGGGGGCGAGCCGGGTTGTTTGATTCCATGCTCCACCTGCCGCGCGTGAGAGCGGAGGAGCGCTCGTTTCGCGAGTCGAGCTGGCAAAAACTGGCGTTCGTGGGACTGACCGGAATGGCGAACGAGCTGGCCGGAGCGCTGCCCTTTGGCCAGCAAAGGCTGCTTGAGATTGCCCGATGTTTGGCGTCGGGTCCAGATCTACTCCTTGTGGACGAGCCCGCCGCGGGCTTGAATGACGCCGAGACTCTGCGCCTGGCAACGTTACTGCGTCGGATCCGTGACGCCGGCATCACCATACTTTTGGTCGAGCACAACATGGAGTTGGTTATGAGCGTCTCTGACGAAATCGTGGTCCTGAACTATGGAGAGAAGATCGCCGAGGGGCCACCGATACAGATACAGAGTAACCCTGACGTTATCCAGGCATATCTCGGGTGAGGCGACTCTCAATGAGGGAGAAGCTTTGCGATGCTTAGCCTATATTTGCAATTCTTTTTCTCGGGGCTCACGCAGGGCAGTATCTATGCCCTGGTGGCGCTTGGCCTCACCATAATCTACCAGTCGAGCGCGCTCTTCAATTTTGCTCATGGCGAGCTGGTTGTGCTTGCCGCGTTTCTTATGATCTCGCTCCTCCTCGTAGCCAAGATCCCCGTAGCCGTGGCCTTTCTGGTGGCGGTTGTTTTGGTCACTATCGTCGGAGTTGTGACGGAGCGGGTGCTCATCAGGCCACTCTATCGTGCGCCTGTCTTCGTGGTGCTGCTGGTGACGATGGCCGGCTCGTTTCTGATAAAAGGCGTGGCGCTGTTGATATGGGGCACCCAGAACCTCGCCCTACCGGCACTGGTCGAAGGCCCGCCCCTGTCGATCGGAGGCGCTACCATCGTCCCCCAGGCCGTGGTCGTCTTGCTGGCTACTGCCCTTTTGCTAACCGGCGTCTGGTTCTTCTTCGAGCGTACCTATTTCGGCAAGGCGCTGAAGGCCTCGGCCGAGAACCGCGTAGCGGCCAGTCTCGTCGGAATCAACGTTCAGCGTATGGTCGTCCTGTCGTTCGCCATGAGCGCTGCGTTGGGTGCCGTTGCCGGCATCTTGATCGCGCCCATCACAATGGTCAACTACGAGGACGGGACGCTTCTGCTGCTCAAAGGCATATCTGCCTCGATCTTTGGTGGCCTGAGCAGTTTGCCCGGAGCCGTACTGGGAGGGTTGCTGCTGGGACTGTTCGAGTCTTACGCCGCGGCCACGATCTCAGCGCTTTTTAAGGACGCCATAGCGCTGGTGGTACTGTTGGTGATTTTGCTGGTGCGGCCCAATGGCCTGCTTGGTAAAGAGTAGCCGAATGAAACTGAGAGCGCCTCAGATACTCAATGGTCCCACCGGTAGGTATCTTGCTTTTTTGCCACTGGTGGCAGGGCTTGTCTTGCTCCCGTTTGCGCTGGAGGGGTCCTACCATATGAATCTCGTCATGCTTGTGGGCATCTACTCCATCGTCGCGGTCGCTTTGGACCTGCTCGTCGGATACAGCGATCAGCTATCGCTTGGCCAGAACGCCTTTTTCGCAGTCGGCGCCTACACAACCGGCATAGCCTCGGTTCGGTTGGGCTGGCCCCTATGGGTTACCTTTCCGCTGACCTTGCTTACAACACTTGTAGCCGCTCTGTCCATAGGTGTCCCAACGTTACGACTTAGGGGTTATTACCTCGCGATCGGCACGATGGCGTTTGGGGTGCTGATTCCGGCCGCCCTCATCGCCCTTCCCGAGATCACGGGAGGCAGCTCCGGCCTGATGGATGTCCCCAAGATAACTGTGGGCGATTTCGCTTTCGACAACGACACCAAGTATTACTTCCTCGTTTGGGGTACGCTGCTCCTCGTGCTGCTCGCAAGCTTTGGCATCGTGCGATCCAGGGTCGGGCGGGCGGCGCTGGCCCTGAGCGGGGACGAGCTGGCCGCCGAGATGATGGGCATCAACGTAGCAAAGTACAAGCTGCAGATCTTCCTGGTCTCCGGCGTATTCACGGGAATTGCCGGGTTTCTGTATGCGCACTACTTTCGCTTCCTTTCGCCGGCAGACTACGGCCTAACGCTCTCCATCGAGCTGATTCTAGTTTTGTTCCTGGGAGGGCGCCGCACGTTGTGGGGTGCCATCCTGGGCGTCATTATTATGAAAAGCTTGCCCGATCTGCTCCAGGGCTTCAACGACTACAAGGTGGTAGTCTATGGTATCGTTTTCATCTTGATCTTAATGTTTATGCCCAAGGGGCTCGCGGGCATGATACTCGCGTTACTTTCGAGGCTGGGGAGCAATCAGCCCACCAAGGTTCCGGCGCAATAGGCCGTAGAGGCGGATGCCAATGCTTGAGGTTCGAGAGGTCAGCACATATTACGGCCACATCAAAGCGATCGAGGGCGTCTCTCTTGACTTGCGCGAGGGGGAGATCGCGTGCATCATTGGAGCCAACGGGGCGGGCAAGTCGACGCTGATGAAGACTATATCTGGGATAATCAGGCCATCGACCGGGACGATCGTGTACGCTGGTCGAGATATCACCAGCGCGAGTCCGGACTGGATCGTATCTGCGGGCGTGTGCCAGGTGCCTGAGGGCAGGCAACTGTTCTCTTCGCTCACGGTGCTGGACAACCTGCTGCTGGGAGCGTACAGCCATTACGGGCGCCTGAAGAAGGCCGAGCTGGCAGAGGATCTGGAAAAGGTCTTCCATACATTCCCTCGGCTTTCCGAGAGACAGAAACAGCGCGCCTCGACGCTCAGCGGGGGAGAGCAGCAGATGCTGGCGATCGGGCGAGCGCTCATGTCGAAGCCGAAGCTGCTGCTGCTCGACGAACCGTCGTTGGGACTCGCGCCACTGGTGATGAAAGATATCTTCAGAATCATCGTAGAGCTGCGGGAGCGGGGCATCTCCATTTTGCTGGTCGAGCAAAACGCCAGGGCCGCGTTGGGGATCGCGGATCGCGCTTTCGTGATGCAGACCGGAAAAGTGGTGCTGCACGGGGCGGCCAGTGCGCTCCGCGAGAACCCGGAAGTCAAGCGGCACTACCTGGGCGCGTGAGAACAAACCGTAAAATCCGTAGGGGCGTCCGCCTTAGGCGGACGCCCAGGGTGGGGCGGGGCACTGACCGGAATTGATGGCTCCGTGGGGAGGAAGGCTATGGCTGGCGCGCGAGCGCAAGGAACAGACAGCAATCCCAAGAAGGTGGTCACCAGCGTCTGCGGCATCTGCCCGGGCGGTTGCGGCGTACACGTCGAGGTTGTCGGCGGGAAGATCGAGCGGGTGATGCCCATCAAAGAGCATCCCATGGGCATCGTCTGCGTCCGGGGCGCCCATTCCAAGGGCATCGTCCATTCGCCGGATCGTTTGCAGTACCCGCTGGCCAGGGTGGGCGCCAAGGGCGAGGGGCGTTTCCAGCGCGTGAGCTGGGACGAGGCGTTCGAAAAGATCGTCGATAAGCTTCAGGAGATCAAGCGCTCGGTCGGCCCAGAAGCGGTGATGAGCTACATCGGGCGAGGCCTGTTCGACGTGTCTTTGATCGAGCCTTTCGCCCCGCCGGGCCTGGTGAACCAGAGCCCCAAGAGCATTATCTTTCCCTTCGGCTCGCCCAATAACGCCGGCTGCAGCTCGCTTTGTTTCGTGTCTTACGGCCTCCTGGCTGGTATCCCTACCCTGGGGGCGAGCATGGGCACGACCCGGCCCGATTACGCTAACGCCAATGTGATAGTGGTGTGGGGGGCGAACCCCGCCACAGATTCTCCGCCGATGGCTATGAGGCGGATTATGGAGGCGAAGAAGCGTGGTGCCAGGGTCATCGTGATCGACCACATGCGCAGCGAGATAGCCGCTAGTGCTCACAAGTGGATACCAGTTAGGTCCGGAACCGACGGCGCCCTGGCCCTCGGAATGCTCAACGTGATCATCAACGAAGGTATTTACGACAGGGAGTTCGTCGAGAAGTGGACGCACGGGTTTGACCAGTTGCGCGCCTACGTGCAGGAGTTCCCTCCGGAGAAGGTGGAGCGCATAACCTGGGTGCCCGCGCAAGTGATTGCGGAGACGGCCAGGGCGATTGCCGCCGCGAAGCACGCGACGTTGTCTATGTACACCGGCCTCGAGTATACCAACAGCGGCGTTCAGAACATCCGAGCAGTCATCGTCCTTTACGCGATCACGGGCAACCTCGACGTGCCCGGCGGCATCGTGCTGAGCGCGAAAGTGAAGAGCCCTTACAATCGCACCGATGTTTTGCCGCCGGAGAACCCCAAGCCGATTGGCTTCGAAAAGTACCCGCTTTTCTGCAAGCTCACCAAGGGGGCTCACTTCATGGAGCTCCCTCGCGCCGTACTCGAGGGTGATCCCTATCCGATAAAGGCGTTGATCATCGGCGGCGCGTCGATCATCACCGGCTACCCGGACCCTGACCTTTGGAAGCGGTGCCTGGCGGCGCTCGACCTCCTGGTGGTGATCGACCGCTTTATGACGGTCGACGCCCCGTACGCCGATTTTGTGCTGCCGGCCACCACCCAGTACGAGAACTTCAGCTATCAGCGGCATCGGAACTACGTCCAGTTGCGACAGAGGGTGATCGAGCCCATCGGGGAAGCCCGTAGCGATTACAATATCCTTGCCGAGCTCGCCCAAAGGCTGGGCTACGGGGACGTTTATCCCCGAAACGAGGAGGAAATGGTCGAGTTCGTGCTTCGCGATCACCCGGTGAGCCTGGACGAGCTGCGCCGCAATCCTCAGGGGCTCGCCTTCGGCAAGCCCGAGGAGTACAGGAAATACGAAACCGGCCTGCTGAGAGGGGATCGAAGGCCCGGGTTTGAGACACCATCGGGTAGGGTCGAGCTAGCCTCGAGCATGCTGGCAGAACATGGCTATGACGCCCTGCCGGTCTACACCGAGCCGACGGAGGGACCGCTGGCGGATCCGGAGCTGGCCAAACAGTTTCCTCTCGTGCTCAATACGGGCGCCAGGACTCAGTCGGCATTCCGTTCACAACACCTTAACATTCCGAGTTTGTTGAAGCTGCAGCCCGAGCCACAGGTACTCATCAACCCGTTAGACGCACGAGCCCGAGGCATTAGGGATGGGGATCGTGCCGTCGTAAGATCTCCGAGGGGGCAAGTGACGTTTTTCGCCAAGGTCACGGATGCCGTGATGCCCGGAGCTGTAGAGGTCAACGTTGGCGGTGGAAGCCCGCTGCACGCGAAGCCCTGGCGCGAGGCCAATACCAATTACCTCACGGACCCGGACAACCGCGATCCGATTTCGGGCTTCCCCGTGTTCAAAGCGCTTCTATGCGAGGTTGAAAGGGGAGGATGAACGAGATGACATCTGCTCTGTTCAACGCCTTTGTGGAGCTTGACGAAAAAACCGCGTTGCGCGAAGTCGCAGCAGCAGTGGAGACTGGCAAGGATCCTTTAAGTGTTGTCGAGGAGTGTCGGCGCGGACTGGAAGCCGTCGGGGAGAGATATGAAAGGGAGGAGTACTTCCTGCCTGAACTGCTACTGGGAGCGAACATCTTCAAGCAGATGATGGCATTCCTTGGGCCACTGCTTGAGGCCGCTAATCGTGATGACCGCAAGCTCGGCAAAGTTG
The DNA here is from genome assembly GCA_016210495.1 of Chloroflexota bacterium. The sequence continues at coordinate 542 of JACQUC010000207.1, read as the reverse complement.
TCATAGGCACGGTTAAGGGTGATATCCACGACCTGGGCAAGAACATCGTCACGACCATGCTCTCCGCCGCTGGATTTGAGGTCGTCGACCTCGGCGTGGATGTGCCGAAAGAGCGTTTTGTGTCCGCCGTTGAAAGCCACCAACCTCAGTTCGTTGGAATGAGCGCGCTGCTGACACAGTCCTTCGACAGCATGCGTGAAACCATCGCGGCGCTCGAGGCGCGAGGGCTGCGCGCAGGACGATACATCGTCGTCGGCGGCGCACCGGTCGACGAGACAGTGAAGGCATACGTCGGGGCGGACGCAGTCGGGCGGAACGCAGTCGAAGCAGTAAACATCGTCCAGCGGTTGACGGGAGCCGGCTGAATATTCAGGAGGGACAGGAGGAGAGCGGGGCATGGTTGCTGAGATGAGCCCTTACGAGAGGGTTATGACTGCTGTGTCACTAGGTGTGCCCGACCGCATCCCGGTGGTACCTGCTGCGCCGGCTTTCGCCATCCGCCAGGCCGGGTACAAGTTCGGGGAGGTGCTGCGCGATCCTGG
>JACQUC010000197.1 GCA_016210495.1 Chloroflexota bacterium | reverse complement strand
GGACATCGAGCAGCAGGGCCAGCCCAGCAAGTGGGTGACGCTAAGGGCCTGCCGGGTGATCAAAGCCGTGGCGGGGTAGGCGCGGCAGACCGTTCGTGTCGCTTCGTGTTCTTCGTGGATCACGTTTCCACGAAGGGCACGGAGGCTCGCAAAGGGTAGACGTAGATATGCTTCGTCCCTGCCCGCCAAGCAGGAGAAGCGGAAGAAACAAGCGTAGGGAAAGCAAAAGCCCCCCCCCCAACAACTCCAGATGCACCTTTTGTGACTCGCACCGATGCTCGACCGAGGCGAAATGCGCCCATTTCGTCAGGTTTTCGGCCAAATAGGGCTTGACGATTAAGGTCTCATCTGCTAGTATGCATTGGCTAGTTTAGGCGGACTACCAGCGGGTAGTCCGGAAGGTGGTGAATGCCTGATGACTCGAGTTGGACTTGGGCATCGGCAGCGGTAAGGAAGGAGAGCCCGACGCGGGAGAGGAGGGGCATCATGACTTGAGGTAGCTGAAACTCGATAGGCACCAGTGGCAGATAGTTACTATCATCACGTGAGTTAGGAGGACAGCGTGACGCGAAGAAGCATGTTACTGGTTTCTCTGGCGGTCGTAGGACTACTCATGATACTAACGGGTGGGCAGCGACTTGCCGACCCGGCTGTCGCGCAGGTACCGACGGCGTCAAGCACCGACACCGGAATGGTCGTGACCGTTGGTCTCTCGGCGCCAGCCAATGGGTCTTTCCTCGTGCCGGGCGAGAGGGCAGTGATAGCAGTGACGCTCAGAGACAAGCTCGGCGCTTCCCTTACCAGAAACGATTTCGCGACCCTAAATCTCTACATGTATGGTCCCCAGGAGACAACCAAGACGGTTACGGCGGTCAAGCTGCTCGATGCAAGCACGGACCGTGCCGCGACACCTCATCACTACATCGACTTATTGAAGGATGCCAGAGTCCAAGTTGACGGGGCCACCTTGAGGTACACGCTCCAGCCGGTCAGCAGCGAGGAGCCGGGTACTTACACGGCATCCCTGTGGGCCGTGAAGAAGGGCGATCCACCCGTCAACCAGGCGTTTGCCCTTTCCGACTTCCAGTTGGGCACGGCAACCGTCGAGAAGCAGATAGTGGAGAAAGAGAATTGCGCCCGGTGTCACCTCGGGGCTGACAACGGCCAATTCTACTTGCACCACGTCGATCCAGGCCGGAGCCCTTACGGCAGTCCGTCGATCGATTCGATTCCCGTGCGTACGTGCAAGAGCTGCCACAACAACGAGGGGTACGCGGCGTACCCCGGGAACATTGAGGACCCCGCCGCCGATCTCAGCACGACGCGCACGCCCGACCCCATCGTGCGCAGGGTGCACGGCGTCCACATGGGCGAAGAGCTGAAGAATCCCTTTAACACCGATCCCGACACGGGAAGCTTCAAGTTTTACACCTCGGTCATCTTCCCGGCGAATGTGAAGAACTGCACGACGTGTCACGTGGACAATCGGTGGAAGACCCAGCCCTCGCGCCAGGCTTGCGGCGCCTGCCACGACAACGTCTGGTTCGGCGAGACCGCGGCAATGCCGGCGAACTGGGTAGCGCATCCAGGCGGCCCGCAGGCTAACGACAGCGGCTGCGCTTCATGCCATCCCGCCGACACCGGTGGCCTCAAGCCAGTGGCAGAGGCTCATAGGGTTAGCCAGCCGATGAACGAAGTTGCCGTGAGCATAACGCCTCCGGCCAACGGCCGCTTCTATGCGGCGGGAGATACCCCGGTGGTCACAATGGTCATCAAGGACGACGCCGGCAATCCTATCGATCACACACAGTTGAATGTCGCCAACTTCTCGACCGCCGGCCTCTTTGTCTACGGCAACCGCGCGCAGAGCGTGCCAGTGCTCACCAGCATAGCGAAGAACGGGTTCTCGAAGCTGCGCGCCTCGCTGAACAACAGCATAGCCGCTAGCGGCTCTCCGGAAAGGGGATGGACCTTCGCGGCAGGCGACACCTTCAAGATTGCGGTGAACAGCAATCCTCCGGTAGAGATTGCGGCACCGGCGGGCTTCCAGACGCCGAACCAGGTACGTAATTGGCTGGCGTCCAGGCTCTCGGGTGTCACCGTCACCGCCACCGCCACAAACGTGGGCATCAGGAGCAATATCCAGGGCGAGAGGTCCAGCATCGACATCTACGATAGCGCGGTCACGAAGATAATGGGCTGGAAGAACCCCCCCAGGAGATTCTCGCGAGGCGTGACCGCCGGCGTGACTATGGAGCCCTACGTGAACCCTGCCCGCCTGTCGTATCCGGTCAACGACCTCCGCAAGCTCTCGGATCCATTGGATTACGAGGATCCTGCCGTGACCCGCAACGTCGATAGCATCACCTACCAGTTGGACGATGTTGCTGGTCTGCCCAGAGGCACGTACATGGTGTACGTCTGGATCCAGCCGGTCGCCGGCAGGGACCCGAATTTCAGCAGGCCAGCCATCGGCTTCATGACCTTCCAGGTGGGCACGGCCACGGAGGAGAAACTCGTGGCCACGAACTGCAAACAGTGCCACGGCGAGACCATCTGGCACCTCGACGAGGGGCCACAGCACCCCGAACCGTTCGACCCCGACTACTGCAAGGCCTGCCACGATTATACCCGCCTCAACACGGGCGACAGCTTCGCTGTTCTGGGCGGGACCTCACAGAACGGGTGGAGTGGCTATGGCGCCGTGCCGATCGTCCGGAGGGTACACGGTGTACACCGCGGTCTCTATCTGGAGCATCCCGAGGCGATCTACGCCGGGAACCCCGATGCGTTCTCGGAAGTGATCTTCCCGCAGGATATCCGGAACTGCACCAAGTGCCACGATCCCAAGGGCAGCGCGGCGTGGAAGGAGAAACCCTCGCGGCTGGCCTGTATGTCCTGCCACGACAGCGCGGCTGCTAATGGACACGCCCAACTGAATACGCTGTACACTACACCTGACGATCCGTGGAGTGCCGATCGGGTAGAAACCTGCAAGGTCTGCCACGGGGCCGAAAGGGAGTTTTCAGCCACGTCGGTGCACAATATCTCGAACCCATACAAGCCGCCGTATCCGCGAGAGCCAGAGCGCTAACGATTCCCTCGATCCTGATAGGTAGGGACGTCCGCCTGAGGCGGACGTCCCTACCACGTTCGTGCCTTCAGTTCTTGAGTTGCACTGGCAGAGAAGTTTGGTAGAACCCCTGGGGAGGTAGGTCGACGCGGTAGAGATCGGCGGGCAGACCGCCCGGGCGCCTTCCATCGGCCAGTTGGAGCGCCCGCCCCACGTCGGTGGTCCAGGTCGGCGTCTTGTTCGATACGGCGGCGGCCGTTCCTCCCCCGAATACGTTGCCGTACTTATCGAGCAGGTAATAGCCCGTTCCATCCTCGGTAAGCTGGAAGTCGCGTGCCCTATCCTGGCCCGGCCAGTAGCCCGCGGCCGGGGACAAGGGTACGGCGGTGCCACCTGCGTGGAGGCCGCCGTAGCGATCCAGCACGTAGTAGCCTCTTCCATCGCTCGTCAGCCGAATCTTGATGGCGAGGTCCTGTCCAGGCCATACCGGAGTGGTGGCCCCTGCTATCGCGGGCGCGGTGCCCCCGCGATAGATATTGCCGGCACCGTCGAGCACATACAGTCCACGGTCGTCCCTGGTCAGAGCAAGGGAGCGTACGACGTCCGAGGAGAACGTGGGGGGCGCGGGAGATATGGGCTGCGCATCGCCTCCGTTATTGATGCGCCCATAGCCGTCGATAACGTAGTAACCTTCGCCGTCGCTCATAACCGCTATCTCCTTGCCCGAAGCAGGATTGAATGCCGGGGTGCTCCCCACATCTGCCGCTGCTCCCCCCCACCAAACGGCGCCGGTGTAGTCCAGCATGAAGTAGCCGCGTCGATTGGGTGTCAGTGTGGCGTACGCGGCCGCCTGCCAATTATAGAAACGGAATCCATCGTGCGAGTGGGCGGGAAGCAAGGGCGACGCAAGACCACCTTTGTAGACGCCCAGGCCGAAAAGATCGCCACTGAGCACGTAGAAGCTGGGCTCGGCGCCGACCTTGACGCGGGTAGCAAAGGTTCTGCCGAAATAGCCCCCGGAGTCATTCATCATCCGCCAGAGAACCAGATAATAGCCAGGTGTGCTAGGAGCTACTATGGTAGTAGAGAACGTCTTCAGGCCGCCAGGGGCTACCGCGTCAGTCGAGCCAAACTGGATCGGTTGGGAAAGGATGGAGGGCAGGTTACCGGGCACGCCAAGCCGGTAGCCGCTGCTGCCCGTCCAGGTTGAAGGGCCCGTGTTTCGCAGCGTCAAAGACACCTCGACCGACTGACCGGGACTAACGATGTTGGGGACGGTGTGGGCAGCCACCTCGGAATTATCTGTGGTGCCGAGTGGCAAGACGCTGGTGCGAGCGCCATCGCGCTTGAACATGGGCCACGGATTGTAGCGGAGCGGCTGATTCAGGTTCCAGACATACAGCCTGGCAGCCCTTGCGTCGAACGGGGGGCTGGGGTTGGTAGCTGCGGAGCCAACGACCAACTCCAGCTTGCCATCGTTGTCGATATCGCCGATGGCGGGCACATTGAGCACGGTTCTGTCCGTGCGGAATGTCGGGTTGCTGTTTGGGCTGCCATCGTTCGTTATCTGCTGTCCGTTTCCCCGAATGACTGCCACTTCCCACCTGAAGCCCAGAAAGATTTCGGCCTTCCCGTCGTTGTCGAAGTCGGCCAGCGCGGGCGAATTGATGCCGGCAGTGCCACCGATGTTATCCTTTGGCGTCATCGGGAAACCGGCGACGAGGCTGCCGTCGGAGCGCCACGCGTAGACACTGCCGCCAGTTGCAGTCTGGCTGCCGGCGACGATGTCTGGTCGGCCGTCTCCATCGATGTCTCCCACGGCCGGCGAAGCGAATACCGGGCCATCCGTCGCCCGCGTCCACCGAACGTTCCCGGCGTTATCCCAGACGGTGACATAGTTGCCCTTGCCCGGGTAGAAGGTTCCGGTGCCGGCGACCATTTCCACCCTGCCATCCCCGTCGAGATCCGCTACTGCCGGCGATGATTGGATTATCTGATCGATGTATTTGGGGAAGCCGGGTAGAACGGTACCATCGTTTCTGAATGCGTAGAGGGCACCGCCGTCTACGGTGCCGAAGTAGCTGTTGGCGTGGGAATCGGCACCGACGACGACCTCCAGGTAGCCATCTCCCTCGAGATCGACCAGAGCAGGGGACGACCACACGCTGTCGTAGACAAACCGGGGCCAGCCGCGCATCCTCTGCCCGTCGTGGTGCCAGACCCAAACGCGGTGGTCGAAACCCCCGACCACGATCTCCAGCTTGCCGTCGTTATCCAGATCGCCAAGCGCAGGGGTCGAATACACGCCGTCGGTGTACCCATCGGGTCCGATGTGATCGAAAGTCAGTTGTGGCCAGCCCGTCTTCAACAGCCCGTCGAAGGTCAGTGCGATAACGCCGCCGTTTTGGCGCTGGTCGGAGTTTGTCCCGAAGCCTAGAACGATCTCGGGGTGGCCGTCTCCGTCTATGTCGGCCACCGCGGGGGAGGATCGCACGGTTACGGCGGAGGCAGTAGGGGCAATGGCGTTGATGGGATTGCCGATGTTGAATGACCAGAGGATCGTGCCATTATCGGAGACCGCCGATACCCATCCGTCGACACTGGCGGCCACGATAGTCTTTCTTCCCGTGCCGTAGAGATCAGCCAAGACGACCGATGATTCCCAGATGTTGGTTCCCGGCAGCTCTTTGGGGAAACCAACACGATAGGGCCACGGATTGAGAGGAGCGGCCCTCGTTACCTTATTCTCCGCACCCAACAACGTCGTCGCCACGATGGCGAGAACGCCCGCAGCGCGCACGAGTTTGTCGATCGAAAACAGACGCGCCTCCACACGCTACATCCCGTTGCCAACCGCCACATTGTCACCAGCGCGCCTGTTGCAGGCCGATCGCAAGGCTCCACCAATGTCCGGCTATGGGTTACCCTTTGCGACGCGCAAAGGACAACACCTTTCACCTAAATCGTACCGCCCGGCGTGACGGCCGTCAATAGCCCAAAATGGTCACCGTTTCGCCGAGGCAGTTCGCAGGGCGTTGCCCAGTCGGCGGATCCCCTCGTCTATTTCGTCCGTACCAGGGAAGCTGAAGGATAGACGCAGGGCGTCCTTACCACGCCCGTCGACGAAGCAGACATGGCCGCTCAGATAGACGACGCCTTCTTCGGCGGCCGTCTGTCGCAGGGCATCGGGATCGATACTCCCGGGCAGGTCCATCCAGATGTAAAACCCCCCTTTGGGAACGGTCCACCTGGCCAGCGACGCTACGTTGGCGTCCAGGGCGGACAGCATCGCGTCTCTCTTGCAACGGTAGATGTCGATTAGCTCGACGATATGCTGTTGCAGGTGTTCCCGGGAGTATTCCGCGGCCACGTGGCAGGCGAAGTGATTGGTGCCGGTGTCGAATTTGAAGAGCAGCATCTTGGCGATCACTCTCTCCGGGCCGAGAACCCAGCCGAGGCGCATTCCCGCCGAGAGGATCTTGGAGAAGGTGCCCATGCGCACTACCAGGCCATCCCGGTCCAGGGAGTAGAGAGAGGGAAGGGGATTTCCCTCGTAACAAAGCTCGCGATATGCGTCATCTTCGACGATGACCACGCCGTATTCTCGAGCGACGGATAACAACCCCTGGCGGCGTGGCACGCTCATCGTCACGCCCGCGGGATTGTGGAAGTTTGGCACGGTGTAGATGAACTTTGGCTTGCGGTTTTCACGGCAGAGACGCTCGACGGTTTCCGCCAACTCGACTGTCCGAATGCCTTCGTCGTCGATGGTCACGTGAACGGGCTTTGCCTGGAGCCTTCTGAGGGTATCGAGCGCGCCGTGGAAGCAGGGCGCCTCGACGATAACCGCGTCGCCAGGGTTCACAAAGACCTGGCAAAGCATATCCAATGCCTGTGAGGAGCCGTTGGTCAAGAGCAACTCATCGCGTGACGCTTCGAGGTTCTCTTCGCGCGCCAACTTCTCGACGACGACGTCGAGCAATCCGTCGTAGCCTCGCTGGGGGCCGTATTGAAGCGCTACTTGCCCTCTACCCCCGAGGACCCGCGTCGTGGCCTCGATCAGGTCCTTGAACGGGAAGGAGCCTGGATCGGGCAGTCCGTAGGCGAAGGTAATAGGGGGCGGCCCTGAGCCCTTGTGGCTCGTGTCCATCGGCGGAGGCCATTCCTCGACGGCACGGACCGTGAAAAGGTTTGAATAAGCGAACTGCTTGTCAAAGCTCACGTTTGATTACCTCCCAGGCGATGGGCGACCGACTGTGGCCGAATTGTATCAGGTTTTGGCCCGGGAGGAAACAATAGTGGCACCGCCCACGAGGGTGTCGCCCTGGTAGAACACCACGGCCTGACCCGGCGTGACCGCGCGCTGTGGCTCCTGGAAGTGAAGGCGAATGGTCCCATCGTCGAGCTGTGTCACGGTGGCGCGGGCTTCGGTCATCTTGTACCTGATCTTGGCGGTGACGTCTATGGGCTCGTCCAAACGTTCTGTGGTCACCAGGTTGAGCTTGTCGGCGACCAGCTCGTCGCGGTAGAGCTCGCGCTCAGGGCCAACGACGATGGCGTTGCGCCCGGCGTCGATGTCGACGACGTAAAGGGGCTCGGAAGCGACCAGGCCAAGGCCCTTGCGCTGGCCGACGGTGTAGAATATTATGCCGCGATGCTCGCCGATAACATGCCCGCTGCTATCCAGGATAGGGCCGGGTCGAGCAGCGCCAGGGCAGCGGCTTTGCACGAAGCTGCCGTAGTCGTCGTCGGGAACGAAGCATATCTCCTGGCTATCAGCCTTGTGCGCAACAGGCAAGCCGTAGCCACGCGCCATCTCCCTGACCTGGACTTTGGTCAGACCTCCCAATGGCAAGATCGTGCGGGCTAGTTGCTGCTGCTTGAGAACGTAAAGAACGTAGGTCTGATCTTTGGACGCATCGGCGGACTTCTTGAGCACAAAGCGATTGCTGGATTCGTCCAGCGCCACGCGGGCGTAGTGGCCGGTGGCGAGTCCATCGGCACCCAATTCAGCAGCCCGCTTCAACAGCGCATCGAACTTGACGAACTCGTTGCAGCGAATGCAGGGGTTGGGCGTGCGTCCGCACGAGTACTCGTGAAGGAAATCCTCGATAACCGTCGCGGCGAAAAGGTCTCGGAAATTAAGGACATAGTGAGGTATCCCAAGGCGGTCGGCAACACGCCGGGCATCTTCGACGGACGAAAGCGAGCAGCAGGCATCAGGCCGCTGCCACGCTTCCTCTCGCTCCAGCTTCGGCCAAACGTTCAGGGTGATGCCGATCACCCGATATCCTTGATCTCTCAGCAAAGCGGCGGCAACCGAGCTGTCGACGCCGCCGCTCATTGCGATGACGATTGTCTTATCCATAGCAATGAAACTATAAGGGATAGAAGCGGGAGAAATCAACACACATACCTGAGATCCTCCAACCCCCGCACATAGCTCGTTCATTTGACGCTCGTGGGACCCCTTGACTGCTTCCAGTGCCTGCTGCTCGTCACTCAACAGGTGAGGCATTACTATTGGGGTGGTTGCCTTCCACTTGCTCAGTTGACTGGGATGACTGTTGTGTCGGGGTCCTTCACCATCTGCGGCACATTTGCGCCGTACATGCGTTACAATAGGGGTTGGCTAGTGGCACCGCGACAGGAGGTCAAGTTGGCTAAGTTTATTCTGGTTCGGCACGGTCAGACGGAGTGGAACCGCGTGGAGCGGTTTCGGGGCCGGGTCGACGTTCCTCTGAACGAGACCGGTATCAGACAGGCGCAGGCCGCGGCAGAGAGATTGGCGGAAATGTCGATTTCAGCAGTATTCAGCAGCCCGCTGAGCCGGGCGCACAAGACGGCAGAGATCATCGCGTTGCGGCTGGGCCTGCCCGTGCAAGTGGCCGAGGGGCTGATAGATTTCAACTATGGCGATTGGCAGGGGCTCAGTCCGGAAGAGGCGGCAGCCAACTACCCCGAGATATACCCCCAGTGGCTCGACTCGCCGGACAAGGCTCGAATACCCGGCGGCGAGAGCCTAGACGATGTGCGTTCCAGGGCGATGGACGCCATCCTGGAGCTGGCCGTGCGCTTTCCGGATCAAACAGTGGTTCTGGTCTCGCACAAAGTAGTGTGTAAGATAGTGATGCTCGCCCTGCTGGGCGCAGACAACGCGCGCTTCTGGGCCGTCGAGCAGGACAACGCGGCGATCAACGTCTTCGAGTGTGGAGAGCGAGGCGTCTTCATCGTGCTCACTATGAACGATACCTGTCACCTGGAGGGCGGAGCACTTTGACCATAGGCTTTGATGGAATCAGAGCGCCGTTTCATCGGGCCGTGAGTCGAGAGGAAGGCCGGCCGTCTTGATGAGGATGTTGCACAGTCGCCCGCCGAGGGCAGCCAGCGCGTCGATGGGCAGATAGTGAACGGCCGAGCTGTCGAAGAGCACTTTGGCGGCGGCGTCGACCTCTTCATCGCCCACCCAGTAGGCGAGTCCCAGCGGCACGCGCGGGAGCGCCCAGAAGCAGTAGCCGGAGTCTCCCAGGCTGATGGGTGTGCCTTTGATTAACTTGGCGGCGCGCGCCAGAAGCTCGACGTCGTTGCCGAAGGCGCGGGCCAGCTTGTCGCCCGAGTAACCCTGAAAGGCCCGCTCGTACATCAGCCCGCCGGGCAGCTCTCTGAGGGACCTCCAGGTCCCCTCGAGGGGCGCGCCATCGGCCATGCGGAAGTAGTACATCAGAAGCGCCTGAAGCCACGGCGAACCCTCGTGGTGGTCGACGGCGAGATCGCGAGCCACAAACGAGGGATAAGGCACGACGAAGGCGTGTCCGAAAACCGATATCTCAAACTCCGACGTCTCCGCATCGAACTCGACGCCGCACCGCTCCGCCAGAGCGCGCGGGTCAACCATGGCCAGTTGTCGGCGCAGGCCATCGACCAGGGCCAGCAGTTCTTTTTCGCGTCTATCTTCCATTGTGGCAAGGTCCTTTCTCGGCGGCCTTAGGGCATTGGAAATTATAAATGATGATCCGGAAGAGGGCAATATTTGTGGGCAGCTTGGATTGGCGGTTGTTGGAGACAGGGCGCCAGGACGGAGCTACCAACATGGCGGTGGACGAGGCCATCTTGCTGGCGGTTGCGCAGGCAAAAGTGCCGCCGACCCTGCGCCTGTACGGGTGGGAGCCCGCTTGCCTGAGCATCGGCTATTTTCAGTCGGCCGTGAACGAAGTCGATCTGGACGCCTGTCGAGAGCTGGGTGTAGACCTGGTGCGTCGACCCACGGGTGGTCGGGCGATCCTTCACGAGCACGAGATCACCTATAGCGTAGTGGTTTCGCAAGATGATCCGCTGATTGGCGGCGGGATCGGAGCATCCTACGAAATGATCAGCAAGTGCCTGGTGGCCGGCCTCGCGCTCCTGGGGTCGCAAGCCGTGCCGGCCCCCTCACGACGGCAGGCTGCGACCGACAGGAGTATCGGACAACGACGGACTGAGTCCTCGGGAAGGTCACCAGCATGCTTTGACGCGCCCTCTGACTATGAGATCTTGTTTTGTGGCAGAAAGCTCGTGGGTAGCGCTCAGATGCGCAGGCTTGGCACTATCCTGCAACACGGCTCGATTCTACTGGACGCGGATGTGGCGAAGATGGCCGCCCTGCTCAAGGCGGCTGACGACACAGCGCGGGAGCGTTTCTCGGCTGTCCTGACGGCACGAATGGCCTCACTGCGAAAGGCGCTGGGGAGACAAGTGGGAATGTACGAAGCGGCCCGTGCGCTGAAAGCAGGCTTCGAGGCCGTCCTGGGCGTCCGAATCGAACCGGGAGTTCTGACCCGCGACGAAGTCGACGCGGCCGAGCGATTGCGCCGGGAAAAGTACTGTGCGCCGGATTGGAACCTGCGGCGCTAGCAACATTCTTGGTGTGTAGCCACGGGGCTCAGCCACGGAGACACCGAGGCACGGAGAGGCGCGGCGAATTGGAAAGCGGCGAAATAGGAAGAGCGCCTGAAATGGCGTGCCCCACCAGAAGTGCCAGCTCAAGTAGTACCTTTGGGCTACGTATTGAACGTGCGGAAGGCTTGACGGACTGGTAAGACCACCATAGAATGGTTACACGAGGACGACCGCCTGACGCTGCCAGCTTGGCAGGTCCGGGCAACCGCGTGATCCACTTGAGGTTGAGGTAGAGGGGAGGAGGAAATGGGTCTGTTCCGGCACACGCGCCACATTATTCCCATTATGGGCATCCTGCTGATCGTGGTGAGTCTCTTGACGTTGTCTGCACAATCCGTCTTCAGCGGGAGCACGACGTTTTCCGAGTACGGCGGCGATCTGATCGACACAACGCAAGAGGTATCGCTGGGCACCACGGGCATCCAAAAAGCCGGGAGCGCGGTAACGGCCGCCGGCACGACCGTGGGAGCTGCGGTGACACTGGCGTCGGGTGGCACGATCCCGCTGTCGACAACGGCCATCGCCAAGGGGAACTGGTTTTATAGGTTACAGCTCGATGCTGTAGCGGGCACCACGCCAGCTAGCACTGCTTTTAAGGTTGAGCTCTACCGGTGGAGCTCCACCACTAACGACTACACTCTATTGAGCACGCTGTACGTCGCGTCGGATGCTACACCGGCAGCGGGCGAGCGGGCCAGATTGTACTTCGATCTCGGCGCCGTGTCGCCGTCACCCAGCGAGGGTTTCTCGATTTTGGTGACCCGAGCATAGCGCCTAAACGACTCGTTCTCTGGCACCTGTACGCGCTGTTGAAAGTAGCGTAGCAATGCAAGCTTCGGCCCTCGCGGGGGAGATCGCTCGGAGCAAAGAGGCAGGCAGGAAACATTCGGCGAGCTACCTGGTATTCGCCCTTCCCTTCCTGCCGGTGCTCCTGGCGATCTTTCTGTTCATTAGATATAGCCCCACTTCGATGGTGATTACTTCGGCCAGCATGCGGCCCGAGCTCATACCGGGCGACCTGGTCATAAGCACACGAGTGTACCCCTGGGAAGTCGAGGAAGGCGATGTCCTGGCCTTCCGCAAGGTTGTCCCGTTCACCCGCGCTCAACTCGTCGTGCACAGAGTGGTTGAGATTGGCGGAAACGGCGATATCTACACCTTCAAGACCAAAGGCGATGCCAACGAGGCGATAGACTCGTGGGATGTGACGTCAGGAGAAGTTGTCGGGAGGGTAGCAGTGGTGCTGCCCCAGGTCGGGAAGTACCTCAGCTTCTTTCAGCGAAACGTGACGGCGCTGGTCTTGCTGATGCTGGGCATCGCCTTACCCTTGCTTTACGGCTACACCCTGGTCATGTCCCAGCCCGCCCCATCCGACCCGAATCGGGCTCGTGAACCCGACGCCGCGCGGGCGCAGGCTGCCGGCAACAACAAGACGAGTGCATAAGCCTGCGGACCGGCAAACAGCAGCAAGAGGCAGAGCCATTCCCAGCCTCATTCTGGACCATATGCCTTTCCCCAATGCGCCAGACGCGACAGGGCTCAAGCGTTCTGCCCGGCGCGGACTCTCTGCCTTGGAGTGCGCAGGCTCGCTTGCGCTTTCGGGGCCGTTGGCATTGCCTCGCCGCCCATTTGGGGCGCCGCTGTCCTGGGCAAAGCTCTAGCGCCTAGCCCAAGCGCGATAGGTTCCTTGCGAGCCAGTGAGCCCTGTGCTATACTTTAGGCCAGAAAACCAGGTCAGTAGAGCGGGCCTGTTCGCGCAGGTGGTGATGGCCGGTGTCTCCTGTCGAATCGGTTCGGATCCGAGGTGGTTCACGCGGAGAGGTGTCCGAGCGGTTGATGGTGACTGTCTTGAAAACAGTTAGGCGATGAGCCTCGGGGGTTCGAATCCCTCCCTCTCCGCCACGGGTTATCCGAGAACAGAAAAGGGTTTGTGCGCACGGAGGGATCGCATAGTTGGTCTAGTGCGGCCGCCTGCTAAGCGGTTAAGGGGGCCTAAACCTCCTTCACGGGTTCGAATCCCGTTCCCTCCGCTC
>JACQUC010000204.1 GCA_016210495.1 Chloroflexota bacterium | reverse complement strand
GTGGGCGTTCAGCAGCTCGCCCATTTTCTCCACCGAGCGGTGGAGGTAACCCAGATGGGGCATGGCGTCGGTGATGATCTCCTGATCCAGCCTCAGGACCAGCCTCAGCACGCCGTGGGTGCTGGGGTGCTGCGGCCCCATATTCAAGGTGATTTGTTCGGTATGCCCCTTGACAATCGCTTCTTCGACTATCAATTCCGTCTCCGTCCTGTCCCCTCTCCCTTTGGGAGAGGGTTAAGGTAAGGGCGCCCTAGCCGGATTCGACCGATCCCAGACCGATACGTCAGACCTTGATATGCCGGAGACGCAATTGATAAGCGAAGACGCGATTGTCAAGGGGCATACTGAACAAATTACCGTGAACATGGGGCCGCAGCACCCCAGCACCCACGGCGTGCTGCGCCTTGTCTTGACCCTCGACGGCGAAACGGTTACGAGTGTCGACGTCGTGCTGGGGTATCTGCACCGGGGTGTCGAGAAGCTCTGCGAAGAAGGCACTTATACACAGAACATATCCTTGACCGACCGCCTCGATTACGTCGCTTCGATGACGAACAACTGGGCCTACGTGATGGCCGTCGAGCAACTGGCGGGCATCGAGGTGCCCGAGCGCGCCGAGTACATCAGGGTCGTTATGGCCGAGCTGCAGCGGATCGCCAGCCACTGCGTGGCCCTGGGCACTTTCGCCGCCGACCTCGGCACCGCTTTCACGCCGCTTATGTACATGTTCCGCGACCGTGAATACATACTCGATCTTTTCGAGATGACCTGCGGCGCGCGTTTGACGTACAATTACTACCGTATCGGCGGCGTCAGCGCGGACCTACCAGAAGAGTTCATTCCTAAGGCCAGGGAGCTGATGCGGGTCATGCCCGGGCGCATCGACGAGTACGAAGGCCTGCTCACGGGCAACGAGATTCTGGTGGCAAGGACGAGGAACGTCGGCGTTCTGCCGGCCGAGATGGCCATCAACTACAGCCTGGCCGGACCGGTGCTGAGGGGCTCGGGCGTGCCATTCGACGTTCGCAAGGCCGTGCCCTACGGCGTCTATCCGCGGCTGGCTTTCCAGATTCCGGTGGGCACCAGGGGCGATAACTTCGACCGGTACATCGTCCGCATTCACGAGATGCGTCAGAGCGTGCGCATCGTCGAGCAAGCGCTGGATCAACTGCCGGCGGGCAAGATCGCCAACCCGGTTCCGCTGAACTTCCGTCCACCGGTGGGTGAGGCGCTCAGTCGCATCGAGGGGCCGCGCGGCGAGGTCGGATTCTACGTCGTCAGCGACGGCTCCATCGCGCCGTATCGCTGCCACGAGCGTCCCCCTTCGTTTGTCAACCTCGGCGTGGTGCAGGAGGTCCTCGTCGGCTGCAAGGTCGCCGACGCGGTGGCGACCCTGGCCAGCCTGGACACGGTTATGGGTGAGGTGGACAGGTAAATGGACTTCATCAACAACATCTTCCTCATCATACGCGATGTAATTATCAGCTTGCTGGTTAACGTCTTCGTGCTGCCGGAGTGGGTAGCGAACGCCATCGTCGTGTTGTTAAGCATCACGATGTTGCTGGGCTTCGCCACGGTGACGGTGCTGTTGCAGGTCTGGGCCGAACGAAGGGCACTTGGTCTCTTCCAGGACAGGCTCGGGCCCAACCGCGTCGGACCGTTCGGACTGCTGCAGACGGCCGCCGACGCTTTGAAGCTGTTGATCAAGGAGGACATTATCCCCACCGCCGCCGATCGCTGGGCATTTCGCCTGGCGCCCATCGTGCTGGTTGTTTCAGCCCTTCTTGTGTACGCCATCATACCCTTCGGTCGCGGCATGATCATTACCGACCTGAACATCGGTATCCTGTACGCCATCTCCATTTCTTCGCTGGCGACCATCGGCATGCTGATGGCCGGGTGGGGCTCGAACAACAAGTACGCGTTGCTGGGAGCGATGAGGGCGGCGGCCCAGATGGTCAGCTACGAGATTCCGCTCGTGCTCTCCATCATCGGCGTGGTACTGCTGGTTGGATCGCTATCGACCGTTTCAATCGTCAACGGCCAGGCTGGGCTGTGGTTCATCATCTGGCAGCCGATTGGCTTCCTGGTTTACCTGATCTCCGCCATCGCCGAGGTCAACCGCACGCCCTTCGACCTGGTGGAGGCCGAGTCGGAGATCATCGCCGGTTATCACATCGAATACAGCGGCATGCGCTGGTCGCTCTTCTTCCTTGCCGAGTACATGAACGCCTTCGCCATATCGGCCATCGCCGCCACGCTCTTCCTGGGCGGATGGCAAGGGCCGATTCTGCCACCGTACGTCTGGTTTGTCGTAAAGGCCTGGATCATCTTCTTTATCCTGATCTGGATCAGAGGAACGCTGCCCAGAGTTCGCGTCGACCAGTTGATGGGCTTTGCCTGGAAGGTGTTGATACCGGTAGCGCTGTTGAATATTTTCATCACGGGCGGCCTTCTCGTGCCGTTCTATCAGAGCCTGGTCAAGTAGCTACCCGGGGAGACGTGAGATATGTTAGGTCTTGGAATTGCCAAAGGCATGCTCGTCACCATAAAGCATTTCTTCATGCCGCCGGTGACCATTCAGTATCCGGAGCAGCGGCGAGCTTCGCCACCCGCTTTTCGCGGGGCGCCGGCTCTGGTGTTCGAGGCCGGCAAGGCGCGCTGTGTTGGATGCGGCATCTGCGCAAGAGCCTGCCCCCACGGTGTGATCGACATCAAGACCAGCCTCGGACCGGATGGCAAGCGCTACCCTGAGTACTACGAGATCGAGATAACGCGCTGCTTGTTCTGCGGCCTGTGCGTCGAGGCCTGTCCCTTCAAGGCCATCGAGATGAGCAAGGAGTACGAGCTGGCCGCATACGCCCGCTATCGCCTCGCGTATAACAGCAATCGTTTGCACGGCCGAACGAAGCCATTGGCGCGGGTCGCGGGGGCAAGACCCATCACAGAGAAGCAAGAGCTTGCCGCCATTAAGGAGGTCGCACAGGTAAGATGAACGACCCGATTGTCGCCGTCGCTTTCTACGTGCTGGCGGCCGTGCTGATAGTGTCGGCTGTGGGTGTCGTCATGTTGAGGAACATCGTGCACAGCGCTCTGCTTCTGGCGCTCACCTTCTTGAGTGTAGCTGGGCTGTTCGTGTTGCTCAACGCGGATTTCCTGGCCGCCGTCCAGATTCTGATCTACGCCGGCGCCGTCATCATTCTGCTCCTCTTCGCCATTATGCTAACGCAGCGAGCCCACTCTCCCTGGAGCAACGTTCCCAACAGCCAGGCGGGTATGGCCGGGCTCGTAGCAGTGGCCCTTTTTGCCGTGATGATGATGATGCTGGCACGCCAGAGCTGGCGCATCGGCGCCGAGGTGCCGAGCCAGCCCAGCACCCAGGTTCTCGGTGAACTGCTGTTCAAGCAGTATGCGCTGCCATTCGAGATAGCATCGGTACTCTTGTTAGTCGCTATGATCGGCGCCATCGTCATAGCGCGGGAGGACTAGGACTTGCTCACACTGAACCATTTCGTAGTCTTGAGCGCACTCTTATTCTGCATCGGTCTTTACGGCGCCCTGGCGAAGCGGAACGCCGTCGCCATCCTGATGGGTATCGAGATCATGTTCAACGCCGTGAACATCTTGCTCGTGGCCTTCTCGCGGTTCTTGGCGCCTGCCAACGCCGTCGGCCAGGTTTTCGCCGTGTTCATCATCACTGTGGCGGCAGCAGAAGCAGCCGTTGGCCTGGCCATCGTGCTCGCCGTCTATCGCACGCGCCGGACCATCAGCGTGGAGGACGTAAATCTACTGAAATGGTGAAGGGCGCGAAGGCCAGGGGGCAGGGGGCAGGGGCCGGACGTGAACCTGGTGAGATGGTAGAGAGACCAACTAGAGGTTGATAGGTTATGGAATCGATCGGGTATTTGTGGATCATACCGTTACTGCCGCTGCTGGCATTCTTGACGATCATATTTATCACCCGTCCGTTTCCGCGCTTGAGCGGCATCGTCTGCATCCTGTCGATCTTTGGCTCCTTCCTGGTCTCGTTGTGGGCGCTGTGGTCGCTCATCGTCACCTTTAGCGCGCACGGCGGCGAAGAAGCCCTCAGGCAACAACTCACGCTGGTGTGGTTCTCCTCGGGACCGGTTGCACTGCCAATAGGCCTGGTCCTGGATCCCTTGACGGCGATTATGCTGCTGGTGGTAACGTCGGTTAGCCTGCTGGTGCAGATCTACTCGCAGGGATACATGGCGGGCGATCCTGGCTACAGCAGGTACTTCGCCTTTATGGCGCTGTTCACTATGTCAATGCTGGGTCTGGTGCTGTCCAACAACTTCGTGCAGCTCTACATCACGTGGGAACTGGTCGGCCTTTGCTCCTATCTGCTGATCGGCTTCTGGTACCAGAAGCCCGAGGCAGCGGCGGCGGCCAAGAAGGCCTTCATCACCACCCGTCTGGGCGACCTGGGGTTGCTGGTGGGCATCCTGATTCTGTACCTCACGACCGGCAGCTTCGTTTTCACCGACATCGAGCACGCCATTGCGGCGGGAGCCATCGGCGGTGGCGTTCTGACGCTGGCGGCGGTGCTGGTCTTTTGCGGCGCGATCGGCAAATCCGCTCAGTTCCCGCTGCACGTATGGTTGCCGGATGCAATGGAAGGTCCGACGCCCGTCAGCGCCTTGATCCACGCCGCGACGATGGTCGCCGCGGGCGTATACCTCGTAGCCAGGACTTTCCAGATGTTCGCGGCCGCCCCTGACTCGCTGATCGTCGTCGCCTACATCGGAGGCTTCACGGCACTGTTTGCCGCTTCGATGGGTCTCGTTATGAACGACATCAAACGAGTAATGGCCTATTCGACGATCAGCCAGTTGGGCTACATGATGATGGGTCTCGGCGTCGGAGCCTACACCGCCGGCGTGTTCCACCTTTTCAACCACGCCTTTTTCAAGGCGTTGCTGTTCCTTGGCTCCGGGAGCGTGATTCACGCGATGCACGACCAGGATATGCGCAACATGGGCGGCCTGGGCGGCAAGATGAAGATCACGTTCATCACTATGACCGTGGCGGCCCTGGCGCTGGCAGGGTTCCCGCCCTTCAGCGGCTTCTGGAGCAAGGACGAGATCCTGGCCGGCGCATCGCACAAGGACTCCGTGCTTTACGCGATGGGACTTATCACCGCCTTTATGACGGCCTTCTACATCTTCCGTGCCATATTCATGACCTTCACCGGCGAGCACAGAGGCCAGAAGGAGCACCACGGCGAGCACGGACAGCACGGCCACGCGATTCACGAGTCGCCGCTGGTGATGACCATTCCGTTGATGCTTCTCGCCATTCCCGCGTTCCTGTCCGGATTCCTTGGCTCGCCGATGTTGAACAACGCCTTCGGAGCCTTTCTGACCTTTGGCGAAGAAGCCCACGCGGAGATCGACTGGAATGTTATGACAAGCTCCGTCGTGGTGGCCGTCCTGGGCATATTCTTGGCTTGGGTCGTGTACTACGCCAAGCTCATCTCGGCAGAGTCCATCGGCAGGACCTTCGCGCCAATCTACACGATGCTGTCACGGAAGTACTGGGTGGATGAGCTGTACCTCTGGATCATCGACAATGTCGTCCTCGGCATCTCGAATCTGGCGCTGTGGTTCGACACGAACATCATCGACGGCGTCGTCAACGGAATAGGTTACTCCATTAGCGGCCTGGGCGGCCTGCTGCGCAGGCTGGAAACCGGCAGAGTTCCCAACTATGGCCTGGCGATTTTCGCCGGCACGATCATCATCACCGGCATCATCCTGGTGGCCGGGCGTACGCCTTAGCGAAAGGATGCCCGGATGAGGATGCGAAAGAGGAGAAAAGGATAAATGATCCCAGGTTACCTGACCACCATAACTTTTCTGCCCTTGCTGGGAGCGATAATAACGGCGCTCATACCCAGTCGCAACCTGCGCGCCATCAAGTTCAGCGCCGCGGGCTTCAGTCTGGTGACCTTCCTGATCTCGCTCACCATGTACCTGCGGTTCAACCAGGGCAGCTCGCAACTGCAGTTCGTGGAAAAAGCGCCCTGGATACCCAAGCTGGGAATCTCGTATTTTATGGGTGTGGATGGCCTGAACCTGCCGATGGTCGTGCTGACCACGCTTCTGACTTTGCTCGCCGTGCTGGCTTCCTGGAATATCCAGCCGCGTCCCAAGTTCTACTACTCGCTGCTGCTGGTGCTCGAGACGGGCATCCTGGGCGTGTTCTCGTCTCTGGACCTTCTACTATTTTTCCTTTTCTGGGAGGTCGAGCTGATACCGATGTATCTGCTCATCGCCATCTGGGGGGGCCCGCGGCGCGAATACGCCGCCATCAAGTTCGTTCTGTACACGATCGCCGGTAGCGCCTTGATGCTGGCGGGAATACTAGCCCTGTATCTCTTCGCCGACACCCGCACCTTCGATATGTTCGAGCTGGCCAAGACGACGTGGGCCGCCAAGTACGGTCTGCTGTTCCAGGGCGTCGTCTTCTTCTTGCTGTTCTTCGGCTTTGCGGTGAAGCTGCCCGTGTTCCCACTGCACACGTGGTTGCCGGACGCCCATGTGGAGGCGCCGACGGCGGTGAGTGTCATTCTGGCCGGCGTGCTCCTGAAGATGGGCGGCTACGCGATGATCCGGATCAACGTTTCGATCCTGCCCGAGGCCACGCAGCAGTTCGCCCTGATCCTGGGCATCCTGGCGGTGATCAACGTGCTCTACGGCGCCGGGGTATCCATGGTGCAGAACGACTTGAAGAAGATGGTCGCCTACTCCAGCGTTAGCCACATGGGGTACGTACTCCTGGGCATAGCTGCGCTGACGCCGCTGAGCATGAACGGCGCTGTGTTACAGATGTTTACCCACGGCACGATCACCGGCCTGCTGTTCTTGCTCGTAGGAGTGATATACGAAAAGGCGCACACGCGGTTGATCTCGGACTTCGGCGGACTGGCCACTCGGATGCCGGTGTACGCCGCTCTCTTCGCTATGGCCGGGCTGGCCTCGCTGGGCCTGCCGGGAATGAGCGGGTTCGTCGCCGAGTTCTTGGTGTTCGTAGGCTCGTTCTTCAATCCGAATATGCAGATTCTGACGATTCTGGCCGCCGCCGGCATCGTCATAACGGCCGGCTACATCCTCTGGATGGTGCAGCGGGTATTCTTCGGCCCCCTTGTTCCCAAATGGGAGCACATCCAGGATGCGCGCGGTCTCGAGTTGGTGCCACTCGTCACTTTGATGGCCGTGATATTCCTGGTTGGCATCTATCCCGGCGTCATCACGGGCGTTATCAACAGCGGCGTCGTTCCGGTGATGTCGAAGTTCGGGTTATAGCGAATACTTAACGATGTCGCATTCTGGAACCGAGCGTGGCCCGACCCTGCAGGGCTGTAGTGCGGGGGCTTGTCCCCTGCTTGGGCGTGGGCGGGGAAAGCCATCCCACAGGCAAATGTGCATTTTCTAAATACTACCCGTACCCAAACAAGGTGCGGCTGTATGGAGGGATGATTCTTGAATCTGATCCTTCTGTTACCAGAAATAAGTCTAATAGCTCTGGGGCTCATCCTGATCGGGCTGGACCTGATCGTGGGAGAGCAGCGTAAGTCGGCGGTAGGCTACGTAGCCCTCATCGGGCTCGTTTTCCCGGCTGTGTTCACGCTGATACTCGTGGGACGCCAGGAGACATCGTTTTTTGACGCCTTTGTCGTAGATAACGTCTCCCTGTTCTTCAAGCTGCTGCTCATTCTCGCCGCGGCACTCGTCATCATAGCCTCGTTCGACTACGTGCGTCGTCTGCCCATTTTCCAGGGCGAGTACTATGCCCTGGTGCTCTTCGCGACTGCCGGTATGATGCTGATGGCCAGTACCCGCGAGCTTATCTCGATCTACATCTCTCTGGAGCTGACCAGCATCACGCTGTACGTGCTGGCCTCGTCGATTCGCAACGATCTGAAATCGGGCGAAGCGGGCTTGAAGTACCTGTTGCTGGGGGCGCTTTCATCGGCAGCGCTGCTGTATGGCATGGCGCTGATTTACGGTGTGACCGGCACCACGGTGCTGGTAGATATCGCTTCGGCTCTCGGCCGAACCGGAGTGTCACCCGCCGCAATGCTGGGCCTGGTGTTCCTGGTCGCGGGGTTCGGCTTCAAGATAGCGACCGTGCCGTTTCATATGTGGGTACCTGACGTCTACGAAGGGGCTCCGACTCCGATCACGGCATTTCTGTCCGTCGGCTCCAAGGCCGCCGGCTTCGCCGTGATCCTGCGTGTCTTCGACACCGGCTTGATGGCCGCCAGCAGCACGTGGCTCACGCTTTTCGCCGTGCTCGCCGCGGTCACGATGACGTTGGGCAACCTAGTGGCGATACGACAGGAAAACATCAAGCGGATGCTGGCCTATTCCAGTATCGCCCACGCGGGCTACATCGTCATGGGTCTGGCCGCCGCAACAGTTGCGGGGGCCTCCAGCGTACTGGTCTATCTGCTCGCCTACGCGCTGACCAACCTTGGAGCGTTTGCCGCCGTCATCGCGTTCTCGAACCACGCCGGCAGTGACCTGATTGCTGACTACGCCGGCCTGTCACGTCGCGCGCCGCTACTGTCGCTGGCACTGTCCCTCTGCCTGCTATCGCTGGCGGGCATACCGCCGATGGCGGGATTCATCGCCAAGGTCTACCTTTTTACGGCCGTCTTTGAAGCCGGCCTGGCGTGGCTGGTCCTTCTCGGCCTGCTCAACAGCGCCGTGTCGATCTACTACTATGTTCGCGTCGTGAGAAACATGTACCTGCTTCCGGCCACGACCGAAGAAAGGCTGCCGACGACGCTCAGCCTGCAAGTGGCCCTATCTTCCGCCGTTGCCGGGCTTTTCCTGCTGGGCCTGTACCCCACGCCGGTCCTGCAAGCGGCCTTGAACGCGGCCCAGGCTCTGTTCCCATAGGCAGCCTGACGGCAAGTGACAAGAGACCGATTGGCACCGGAGGTTTCCTGAACAGTGGCTCTCACAGAACTACGAGCGAGGGATATCTTCGGCTGCCCACTTGCTGTGCTTGACAATCGACAGGAATAGTGCGATAATGGCCGCGATAATGTCATACTATCTATATGCTACCTATCTGGAGGAGCGATGATCCAGAGAACCAAGCCGCGAATCACAGTCACGGTAGACCCTGACATGCTCGACGAGATCGACTCCTTCATTAGAGAGAACGCAGGAACGGACCGGAGCGGCGTACTGGCCGACGCCCTCCGTTGCTGGTACGCCCAGAGACTTCACGAAGCGCTGGTCCAGCAGCACGCGGCCCCGAAGTCGCCGGAGGAAATAGAGGAGCGAGCCGCCTGGAAGCGCATTAGGGCAGCGCAGATGCCACGCTCGGAGAGAAAGTACAATCTTCGTGAGAAGGCTTAGACCGTGAAACAACTGCCGCCCCTGCGTGGCGAGATATGGAGGGCATACACTCCAGGCCAGCCCAGAGACCCCCATCAGCCTCGACCTGTATTGGTTGTTTCAGCGGATGAGCGAAACCGGGTGGAAGACGACGTGCTGGTGATCCCCATGTTCACGCGCGGGCACATTGGTCCAACGCACATCCCCATCCGGACGGGAATAGGTGGCCTGGACCACGATTCATTACTTTTCTGTGAGGAGATAACTACACTGGATATTGACTTCCTTGATGAAGGTCCCCTGGGGCATCCAGTGTCGGAATCGCTGCTGCGCCGGGTAATATGGGGTGTGCGCATCTCGATTGGCGACGTGCCTATGCCCGGCCAGTAATCGCGCAGTTGTACGCCAAGAACTTGGCGTGTCAACCTTGACACCCTTCCTGTTTTGTGCTATCGTGCCACCACGGAGCACGGCGAGGGCGCCCGCGTAGTCCGCACATCGATGCTGCTGTGACTGGCCCTCGAGCAGGGCTGAGCCAATTCACATTCTCTTCAGAGGGGGATACGGCTGTGCTGTCACTCAGACATTTCCTCGTCTTGGCCCTTGCATTGGCGACACTTGCGTGTACCGCGGCGCCGGGCGGTCCTGCGGGGTCCGCGGCGCCGCCTGTCGACCTCAAGTTCGGCATCGGGTTCGGCTCCATCTCGCCCTCATTCACGCCCGTCTACCTGGCGGAGGAACAGGGTCTCTTCAAGGCCAACAACGTGAATATGGAGCTCGTCCACCTGGGCGGTGCCACCTTCATCCAGGCCGCGACCTCCGGCGAGGTCAAGGTCGGCTCCGTCTCCACCGCCGCTGCCGTCGGCGGCATCGCCAAGGACGCTCCGCTGAAGATCGTGGCGGTAACTATCATGCCTCCCAACTGGGTGCTTTTCGCTCGCAAGGGCTCAAACATTGGCGGCCCGCAGGACCTGAAAGGCAAGAAGGTCATCATCACCGGCTACGGTGGCTCGACTCACCAGATGGCCGCCATCGTCGCGGACCGCAACGCTTGGGACCTCCAAAAAGACCTTACCCTGCTGCCCGTGAGCTCGACGGAAGCTCAGATCGCCTCCCTGCAACGTGCTGAAGCGGATGCCTCCATAATGAGTCGTGAGCGGGCGCTCGATTTCGAGTCTCGCGGCCTCGGCAACATCGCGTTTGAGTTCGCCTCCATGACACCCGTCTGGGCTGATTATGTAATGGTCGCTCACACCGATCTGATCAAGAACAATCCGGACGCGGTCCGGCGCACTTTGCGCGCCTACTTCCAGGGAGCACAGCTCGTGCGCGACCGCAAGGACCTGGTGATCAAGCGCCTGGTAGAAGTCCACAAGTTCAAGCCCGAGGTCGCGGAAGAGGTTTACAAGGAGTTGCAGTACACCAAGGATGGATCCTTCGACGTAAAGGCGATGGAGGTCGTCGTCGACAACCTGGTCAAGGTAGGAGCGCTGGACAAGAAGCCCAACATGGAAAGCCTCTACACGACGCAGTTCCTCCCCGTCAAGTTTTGAGTGGTGGCATGGCTGAATCAGATTCTGAATGGATTAGAGACAAACCGAACCGACTGATTCTGGAAGGCCTGAAAGAGAACGGAGTGCATCTGGTGGCCTCGCTGCCGGATACGTGGTTGGGCGGCGCCGAGGACCTGGTGGCCCAGGACCCGGAGCTCCGTTTTGTGCCCGTCACCAACGAGGGCGAGGGGCTGGCCATTTGCGCCGGCGCGTGGCTGGCCGGTAGGCGCTCGGCGCTGATCATCGAGAACAGCGGCTTGCTCGTAGCAGCCCATCAGTTGGAAACCGTGTGCGCCAAGTACGAAGTGCCCGTGTTGATCCTCGCTTCGTACCGTGGTCACGTGGGTGACGGCGTGTGGTGGCTCGAGCCACTTGGTGAGCGTCTGCTAAATTTTCTGGACGCCATGGACGTGCGGTACGCGGTAGTGTCCCGGGTCGAGGACATCAAGGGAGCCATCAGGAGCGCGTTGGTCACGGCGGAGATGTCGAAGCAGCCGATGGCGGTGCTGTTTACCCGGGAGGCGGTGCTGGCGTGAAGCGTTTGGAATGCCTTATGGCCATCGGCCCGATGCTGACCGACGAGCCGGTGATCACGAACATCGGTCCGACTCGCGCCGAGTGGGAGTTTGTGCGGCCCAGCGACGCAAACCTCTACCAGGCCGGATTGGGCAACGTGCTTCCCGTGAGCCTGGGTATTGCCCTCTGCCTCGAGAAGTCTAAGGTCGTGGCGCTGGACGGCGACGGCAGCATCCTGCTCTTCCCCGGCGCGCTGGCTACCGCCGCCAGCCAGGCGGCGCCCAATCTGCTCTTGATCGTCTTCGACAACGAGGCGTACGAGTCTACAGGTGGACAGGCGACGGCGACCGGGCGCGGCACCGACCTGGAAGCTGTAGCGCGGGGCTTCGGGTGGTCCAAGACCGCGACAGCCCGCACGGTCGAGGAGTTCGCTGAGGCCGTCAGGTGCGCCTTGTGCGAGGACGGCCCTCACATGGTGGTCGCCAAGGTGCAGATAGCCGGCGGGCGCAAGGACCTCCCCGCGGACTGGCGTCCCAGCAGTATGGATGGCAAGGAAAACAAATATCGCTTTGCACGCTATATGGAGGCTGTCTGGGGAAGAAACGTGCTTCGCGGCCCCGAGTATGCGTCCGGACATTCTCCTCACGTGAAGCGCAAGCAGTAGGATTATGGAGCGTCAGTGCGGACTGATCCAGTTGGACTCGGTGTCGAAGTTCTATCAGATGGTGGATGGCGGATCGGTCGAGGCTGTGCGCGAGGTCAGCCTGACTGTGGAGCAGGGCGAGTTCTTCACGATCATTGGCCCCAGCGGCTGCGGTAAGTCTACCCTTTTGAGCCTACTGGCCGGAATAATGCGCCCCAGTGGCGGCCATGTCCTCGTCGACGGCGTCGAAGTCGCCGGACCCAACCCCCGCAAAACGGCTATCGTCTTCCAGGATGCTTCGCTCTTTCACTGGCGAACGGTGCTCGACAACGTGGCTTTCGGGTTGGAAATGCAAGGGATGTCCAGAGCCGAGCGCTATGATCGGGCGATGCGGTACGTCTCCCTCGTCAGGCTTCAGGGCTTCGAGCGCAGCTATCCTGCCGAGCTGTCCGGCGGTATGCAGCAGCGAGTGGCCATCGCTCGTGCTCTGGCGGTGGAGCCGGAGATCCTTCTAATGGACGAGCCCTTCGGCGCATTGGACGAGCAGACGAGAATTATCCTGGGCGACGAGCTGATTCGCATTTGGGGCGAGACGCGGAAGACCACCGTGTTCATCACCCACAGCCTCTTCGAGGCCGTTTATCTGTCGGACCGCGTGGCGGTGATGAGCGCTCGGCCGGGCCAAATCATAACCACCCTGGACGTGGACGTGCCGCGCCCGCGCAGCCTGAAGTCTCCTCGCCTGGATGAGCTCCGCGGTCTGATTTGGGACCACATCTCCGGCGAATCAATGAAGGTGGTTCGGACGGTATAGATGCGAGTTACCTACGGCAGGGTTCTGATACTTGTCGCATTGATTGCACTCTGGGAAATCCCGGCTCGTCTGGGTTTGGTTCACGCGCTGCTCCTGACACCATTTTCAGCCACGGTGGAAACGTTGGCCCGTGTGCTGGGCAGCGGCGGGCCCATCGGCAATTTCTACCCGCACCTGCTCACGACGCTGTTCGAGATAGTTGGGGCCTACGCCATAGCTGTGTGTTTGGGACTCGTAGTTGGAGCGGCGCTAGGGAGTATCCGATCGGCGGGCGACGTCTTCGAGCCCCTGATCCTGGGCTTCTATTCGGTCCCCACGGTGATCTTCTACCCGATCGTGTTTCTCACCTTGGGCTTAGGTCCATCCTCAAAGATCGTCTACGGCGCGATCCTGGGCTTCTTCCCGATCTTGACCAGCGCACTGGCTGGAATACGTCAAGTAGACCGTTCGCTGATCACGACGGCCTACGCTTTTGGGGCCTCGCCGAGGCAGATCGCCTTCAAAGTGGTCTTGCCCGCGTCGGCGCCGGTCATCCTCAGCGGTCTGCGGCTGGGCCTCAACCTGACCCTGATCGGCGTGTTTGCCGGAGAGCTAATAGCGTCGGCAGGTGGACTTGGCTACCTCATAGTGTGGGCAGGCTCCACGCTTCGGATAGACGTGCTTTTCGCACTGGTGCTCCTGACACTGGTCTTGGCGGTGGGCGGCAATCAAGGTCTGGCGGCGCTCGAGCGTCGCTGGCGGAGGGCGTAGGGCAATGCAAGTCGCGTTTGTTGGCGAGACGGCCCGCTCTTTGCCTCTTGTCTTGCGCCGAGGGCTTCAGGCGGCCTTTGTCGTGGGAGTCATTCTCACTTGGGAGATGCTTTTCCGACTGGAGCTGCTCGATCCCCTGTTCGTTGCCCCACCAGGGAACGTGTTGCGGGCTGCCTACGAGCATCTCGTCGGCAAAGAACTTTGGCGGCACTTCTGGATCACCATGTCCGAGATTGGCGCTGCCTACGTCATCGCTGCCGTCTCAGGGGTGGGGTTAGGGCTGGTCGTCGGCGTCCGGCGCTACCTGCGCACCGTGCTCGACCCGTTCGTGGTGAACTTCTACGCCATCCCCAAGATCACACTGTTTCCGCTCTTCGTGCTGTGGTTCGGCGTCGGGCTAAATTCCAAGATCGCCTTCGGGGCCATCCACGGCTTCTTCCCGCTCTTCATATTGACCGTCGCGGGCGTTCGCGATGTGAGGGCCAGTGTTCTGGCCACCGCTCGTGCCTTCGGGGCCGAGGGACCCAACCTGTACCTCAAAGTGCTGCTTCCTTCCATAACACCTTCGGTCCTTTCGGGGGCCCGGCTGGCGCTCATCTACACAGTCGTGGGCGTGCTGCTGGCCGAGATGGCCGTGAGCAGCGCCGGCTTGGGTAAGCTGCTCACCCAGTATGCCAGCTCGTTCTTACCCGCCAACCTCTACGCCGTGGCGTTGATCACGGCGAGTTTCACCGTGATCGCCAACCAGTTGCTTTACGCCCTGGAACGCCGGGCGAACCGATGGCGGACTTGACGGAGGATGGGATGTCTCCTATGGCTACCGCACAAGTTGTAGGGAGCTCGCATGCGAACGTCGACGCCCGCGCCAAGGCGACTGGCCGGGCGACATACGGTGCCGACGAGTTCCCCCGACGGCTGCTGTTTGGTAAGGTCTTGCGGAGCAATGTGCCCCATGCGAGGATAAGAAAGATCGACTGCCGTGCCGCCCGATCCCTGCCGGGGGTTCGTGCTGTCCTCACTGGGGCCGACACGCCGGGCACCAGGTACGGCCAGCAGCACAAGGACCAGTTTCTGCTGGCCACGGACAAGGTTCGGTTCATCGGGGACGAGGTAGCCGTTATAATCGCCACGGACGAAACGGTGGCCGAGGAGGCCATCGGGCTGATCCAGGTGGATTACGAGGAGCTTCCGGCCGTTTTCGACTCCAGGGATGCCTTGCTGCCCGGCGCCCCGCGCATCCACGAGGATAAGGGCAATGTGGCGGATCGAATTCACCTAACTCACGGCGACCCGATCGAGGCCTTCAGGAGTTGCGATTTCGTGTTCGAAAACGAATACTCTACCCACTCTTGCCACCACGGATACTTGGAACCAAACGTTTGCACGGCCGCAATGGACGATCACGGACGCCTGACCCTTTGGGTGCCGGCGCAAAAGCCGTTTCAGTTAAGGGTGTGGGTCGCGGAGGCCCTGGGCATCCCGCCGTCGAGGCTACGGGTGGTGCAAACGACGGTGGGCGGGGCGTTCGGCGGCAAGAGCATCCAGCCCATCTACGCCCTCGCGGCATTTGCCGCCCTCAAGACCGGTGCCGCGGTGCGCATCGCCAATACCCGCGCCGAGGAGTTCTATGCCTCGACCCCCTGCGTTCCCGCGACTATTCGGGTGGAGACGGGCGTAATGAATGATGGGACGCTCACGGCGCGGCGGATGACCATCCTTGCGGACAACGGTGCCTACACCTACAACGGCGCCGGATGCTTATCTGTGATGGCTTTGCGGGCCGACGGGCAGTATCGCGTGAGAAACCTCGAGGTAGAGGCGACATTGGCCTACACGAACAAAGTGCCCACCAGCGCCTATCGCGGGTTCGGGAGCCCGCAGGTGAACTTCGCCATCGAGTCCCAGTTGGACGAAATAGCCCGCGCTCTTGGCTTGGACCCGCTGGACCTGCGCCTGAAGAATATCGTGGCCTCCGGCGACGTGTCCATTCGCGGCTACCGAATCACGAGCTGCGGCATCGGAGAGTGTCTGAAGCGGGCGGCAGAGGAAGTCGGATGGGAGGCGCATCGCAAAGTCGGCGCGAGCCGACGCGCCCCCGGAAAGGTGCACGGGGTCGGTTTGGCGTGCTGCCTGCACGTATCCGGCAGCGCCGCCACGTTCCCGGGCTACGAGGGCTCCTCGGCACTCGTAAGAATGGATGGCCAGGGTCAGGTGGGCGTTCTCACCGGCGAGGTCGACCTGGGTCAGGGCAGCAAAACGATCTTCGCGCAGATCGTCGCCCAGGTGCTCGGCGTATCGACGGATCGGATCGTGGTCAACGACGTCGACACCGATGCCAGTCCATTTGGGCTCGGCACATTTGCCAGCCGGGTGACGATGATGGGCGGCAACGCCGTAAGAATGGCGGCTGAGGAGGTTCGCCGGCAATTGCTCGAAGCGGCTTCCGAGCTAATGGAAGCTCGTCTGAGCGATCTGGCTATCGAAGATGGAGCGATTCTGGTGGCCGGTTCCTCAGGCGCCAAGCTGCCGGTGGAAGATGTGGCTCGACGATTGGTCTACAAGCACGCTGGCCAGCCGGTGACGGGCATCGGCAACTTCAAACCCGATAGCGTGGTGTTTCCAGACAGGGTCACCAAATACGGCAATGTTTCGGTGGCGTACAACTACGCGGCGCACGCCGCCGAAGTGGAAGTGGATCTGGAGACAGGAGAGGTAACTGTACTGAAGATAGCGGCCGCTCACGATCTCGGCAAGGCATTGAATCCGATGGCGGCGCAGGGGCAGATCCAGGGCGGCGTGGTGCAAGCGTTGGGCTACACCCTGTCCGAGCAACTGCAGACCGAGAACGGCCGCGTGCTTAATCTCGATTTCAAGGACTACAAGATGCCTACCGCGCCGGACCTGCCTGTCGTAAGAGCAATCCTGGTGGAGACCGACGAACCGGACGGCCCTTTCGGCGCAAAGGGCGTCGGGGAAGCCACTTCGATCCCTACCCTTGGCGCCATCGCCAATGCCATCTACCACGCCACGGGTGTCCAACCGACGTGCTTACCCCTGACATCCGAACACATGCACAGTGTCCTGCGTACCCGCTCGGCCTTCGCCGACGATGTCGCGGTGGACTGCCGAGAATAGAGCTTCAAAGACTACTATTGCGGCGAAAACAGGTTTCAGTTACCGCTATCGGCGATTTGAACAGCCACTTACGGGTGCGCCGTTCCTACGAGCAGCCCGCCTCTGGATCGTCCCTCTCGGGGAAATAGGTGCGCCCGTCGACTCCGTGAGCCCAGACGTTGGTGTAGGTTGTGAAGCCGTCCACGGAAAGCGTGAAGTAGTATTTGTTTGATGGGGAGTTGGCGGCGCTCACGTTGATGTCGTCGAAATCCCAGACCGGATACACCAGACCGCCCGATTGCACGAGGCGCTTCTTGCCCATGGCCACCTGCCGGCCGACGTCGTTGTTGAGGGCGCGATAAAGCCGAACCGTTGCGTCGGTGTCTGGCGGCACCGAGAGCAAGGTCCCGGGCACGAAAAGCGCGGCGCTGACGTTCGCCTGCTGCGCCTGTGCCACCGGCGCGCCGCCGTGTGGCCATACGATCTGTATTCTGCCGTCCACCGCCCCGTCAGCTGCCGCCACACCGTGGGGCACGTCCTGCCGAGGGAAGAACGTGCGCGCGTCCGCGCCGTGCGCCCAGACGTTGGAGCGACTTGGTACGTCCTCTACAATAACGAAGAAGTAGATTCTGCTGGGTGCTGCCCCCGGCCCAACACCTTCTCTGACCTGCGAAGCAAAGCGAGCGGCCGAGACGTCGACGTCGTTGACAACCCAGGTTGGCGCGGCGCGGCCTTTGACGGCCAAACCCTCCACCTCTTTGCGCGCCACCGCCAGCGGCCTCGCCGGCTCGTTGTCAACTGCCCTCCATAGCTGCACGCGCGGGCTCCACTGGCACGGCGCCAGCCGCAGAGTACCGGGGAAGAAGAGCCAGGCGCCCACGTTCGCCGCATCCGCCTCGTCCACAGGAACGTTCCCCCTCGGCGCAACGATCTCGATCCTGGCATCCACCGACAGGGGTGCCCCGTAAGTCGGAGGAGGTGCCGCCGGGCCGGGCTCGAGTCTGGCGCCATAGATGTCGGCGTCGAACTCCCACCTGCTCGCTCCGGCATGGCGAGTATCCAGCCAGACGACGCTCTTGCCCGATATCTTCGGCCCAAACTGGCGCCCGATGGCTCTGCTGATGGGGAATTGACCCGAGCCGAGAGGCGGTCCACCCGTGGTATTCCGTGCCGCGGCCTGCTTGAGATCGAAGCCGAAAATGTCTTCGTCCGCCTCACCCTGGGCACTCCACACGACAAGATCGCCATCAATGGATGGATTTGCGTAGTAGGGAAACGAGGGGAGCTGAGCGATGATGAATTCCTGCCCCTGCATCGTGATGTCGCGGCCCACGAGATAAGTCGAGCTGCCACGCTGCGCAAACCAGACGACCACCGTGCCCGATAAGGCCGGAGGCCCGATGCGCTCCGGCCTAGCGGTGATGCGTAGCTCCTGGCCTGTGGCTAGATCATAGCCGTATATATCCTGTTCAATCGCAAAAGAAGAAGTGTTGCGCCTGTCGAGCCAGACGACAAGGTTGCCCGCGACCACCGGGGATTCCTGCTGAGCCCGATCGGTAGAAACGACAAAAGGACGCTGGGACTCCAGATCGTACGCGTAGATGTCGAGGTTTTCGAATGTCCCCTCCGCCCACACGACGGTCTTGCCATCGGTGCGAGGCTTCGTGCGTGTGAAACGGACACTACCTTTGAAGGGAGCGAGTACAAAGCGCTGACCACCGGGCAACGCGTAACCAAAGATGCCCTCTTCGAGATTGAGGTTTATCTCCTTCGCCACCAGAACGTCGCCCGCCACGTCGACGGGCCAGACGAGGATGTCGCCGGCAGTGATGGCCAGATCCTCCTTGGCTTCGAGGTTTCGGCCCCTGATGCTTTTGACTTCGCTGGAGTTCTCGCGCCAGAACACCCATTTGCCGGACAGGACTACGTCGGACTGGCTTTCCGGCGCGACGCGGACCGCGAACTCGGAGATGCGATACGGAGATTCCCCCTCCGCACGAGCGTGCGGCAGAACATCATTCGCCAGCGTGGCGATGATTAAGATGGCCGCCAGGAGCGCTCTTGACCGGTTCGGCAACTTCGCCAGTCCCGGTTACGACGCGCTGTTCGCGCTATTCATACTACCAGTATCACCCCAAAGCGCCAGGGCGTCAAGAGGTTTGTGAAAGTGTGCCATTACGGGCCGTACTGAGTCATATCGACCCTCGTGAGCTTGGGCAAACGGTCGAAGTGGCGCTGGTCAAACGTGGCAACCTCATCAGCGCCGGCCTGCCGCATCCGAGCGGCAAGCAAAGCGTCGCCAAAGTCGACTGGATAGTGTTCGTAAAGGTCAACAGCGGTCTCATAGGCAAGACGATCATCCGCTGGCAGGCGAAGACCGCGCATCTCAAGTACCGCCGTGAGCGCTTTGACCATTCTGGCACGATCGAGTTGGTACGGCAGTGATCGGGAGGTTAACACGTGCTCTAACTCCAGCAGGACCGTCTCGGTCACTGTGACCTCAACTACTCCCGCTTCCGTTCGCTTCAAGAAAGCAGTGGCCTGCTGTGACTGATCGGGCACGTCCTGGGCAAAGTGGCGCACGAAGATGTAAGTATCGACGAAGATCGGCGTCACCTTGTCGTCTCTTCGAACACACGCCGTCCGATTTCATCCCTCACGAGTTCCTCAACCTCATCCCACGGGCGGGGCTCCTGGGGAACCTTTGGCCTTGCGATGCCAGCAGTTGCCTCGATCAAAGATCGTCGGCGGCGGAGCTCTATCACCTGGCTGTCATCGCCCTCGCCAGCTCTTACCTCGACCAAGTCACCGGGCTCGATACGGAGCCGTTGGCGCAGGTGCGCCGGCAGGGTGACTTGACCCTTTGCTGTAACCTTGCTGTAGTAGCGACCTTCGCGGGTTGACATACCTCCCTCCATAGTCAAACCTATTTGTAAAAGTATACCATCTTGCGGCGCATACCTCAAGGCTGACGCGCCTACGTTAGGGGAATGTCACACCTGCGGCGGGGACCACGCTCGATTCGACGGTACAGAGCTATCAGTCTAGTCGGCAGAAACGACCTTGCTCGGCTCGGCCTCCGGCAGCACGGGCGCCGGCTGGCGGAGGTGCCAGACGATGCCGAGGGCCACCATTGCCAGTCCAACGGCAGACATCGTGATGTCCGGGGCGATTAACAGAACTCCTCCTGTCATGGCCATCAGGCGCTGGACAGCGTTCAGCGGCCGCATGGCGTAGCCGCGAATACCGGCCGCGACCGTGACGGCGCCGAGGAAGGCGGTAACGACCGTGATCACTATCCTATCGGGCGGCCCCTGCAGCATCAGCGACTGGTCGAAGGCGAAGACAAACGGCACCAGATAGACAGCTATGCCCAGCTTCATGGCCTCCCAGCCCGTTTCCCAGACCCTTGCTCCGCTGAAGCCACAGGCGACGAACACGGCAATGCACACGGGGGGTGTAATGAATGAAGACAGACCCCAATACACAACGTAGAAGTGCGCGGCATAGTCAGGCAGGCCAAGGGTTATCAAGGCCGGCGCGGCGATAGCGGCGAGTGTAACGTAGGAGGGAATCAACTCCATCCCCATACCGATAACGAGGCTGGCGATGCCGACGAAGACGAGGGTGAGGGCAAGATTGCCTCCGGATACTTCCAGCAAGAAGCCTGGAACTCGAATTGCCAGTCCACTATACTGTAGCGCGCCAACGAGTATGCCCACTGCCGCCGTTATCGCCGCGATGGGGAGCCAGGTCCTCACGGCATCCGCCAGGCTAAGAAACACCGGCTTCGGAAGCAGCCAGTTCTCGCGTTTACGCGAAAGGAAGCTGCTCCCGATCAGGAACGGCAGCGAGAGCATCCCGGCCACATCGGGGGACAGACGCTGGACCATAAGGAAGTAGATTAGCACACCCAGGGGAATCACGTAGAACCATCCTCCCAGAAGTGTGGGAAGAAAAGGCGGAGCGTCGGCTCGAGGCAGGGGTTTCAACCCTTTGCTCAGCGCCTCAAAGTGAACCGAGGCAAGTGCCACGGCATAATAGAGGAGCGCTGGCACGATGGCAAGTATGGCGATCTCACCGTAGGACATCTCGATCCACTCGGACATCACGAAGACAACCGAACCCATAACCGGAGGCATGATCATTCCCCCGGTGGAGGCGACAGCCTCCACCGCCCCCGCGACGGCAGGGCGATAGCCGCTTCTGACCATCAGCGGGATGGTCAGCGCACCGGTGGTCGCGACGTTCGCAGAAGGGGAACCGGAGATCATGCCGAACAGGCCGCTGGAGAGGACCGATACCTTAGCGGGTCCGCCGCGAGAGCCGGCAGTGAGCGCCAACGCTATCCCCATAAACCACTCGCCAATGCCGGCGTGTTGGAGCAAACGCGCGTAGATCAGCATGACGATGATGATGCTTGTGGCCACGCCAAGGGGCAAACCGAAAATCCCGGTCGGCCCAATATACAAGCCGTACGCCAGGCGATCCAGCGGGATGCCCCTGCCGTTGAGCAGGCCGGGCAGGTAGTTCTGGTACAGCGTCATCACGACGATGGTAACTATGAGTAGGGGCAAGACCCACCCGGTCGTTCGTCGCACCGCCTCGAGCAAGGCGATTCCCAGCAAAGCCGCCAAAATGATACCGGTGGTATCGAGGAGGGCGAACCCGCCGTATTTGTCAAGTGCCTGCTCGTAAAACGCCGCGACGAAACCAGCGCCAACCAATGCCGCCAACACGAGGGGGATATCGTACCAGGCGAGTTTCGCATCGCGCTTTTCGCCCCGTGCCGAGCGCGTGAGGTAAATGAGCAGCAGCACGATCACGAGACTGATCCCGCGATGCTGGACGGTGGACAGGAAGAGATCAAGCCTGGGCAGAACCCGGCTGGCGACGACCATCTGGTAAATCCCAGTCAGGCCAGCGAGAGCGACAATCAACTGGTTGCGGGTCATGCCCTATCCCCCTCCACGTCTGCGTTGGGGTCACGGAGACGTATCAAGTCACGCCGTTTGTTTCGGCCTCGGAAATCGGTTACTTCAGGTATTCCTGTTGCTGCTTCTCGGCAGCACCCGTCCACACGCCTGCCTCTTTGAGGTACTTGACGGCACCGGGGTGGAACGCAAATGGGAAGTCCGTCAGCGTGTTGGCCGGCGTCGTCTGGCGGGCCGCGGCGTGTATCTTGTTGAACTCCTCGGGATAGCCCAGGATCGTCTTAGTTAACTTGTAGGCGATGTCCTCTGACATGTCCGCTCGCACGCTGAAGGCCGTGCGTCCGGCGGCGACGGTTTTGAAGGGCTTGTCCTGTCCCTTGTAAACGCCGGCGGCAACCTCGTAGGAGAAGTAAGCAGGGTTCAGTTCCTTGATCACGTCGGCCATTTTCGGCCCCAGGTCGAGGAAGACGACCGGAAGCAACTCGGCAATCTCCTTGATTTGAGGCGAGCCGGCTGCACCGGGCAGCACGACGGCGTCGGCGGTGCCGAGCTTGAGCGCCTCGATCGACTCGGTCGACTCGGCCGTCTGAATGATCTGCACATCATCTTTTGAAACACCCCAGGCCTTCAGGACCGCGAGGACGAGCGGCTCCATCGTCGATATGGCTGGACGCCGGCCAACCACCTTTTTGCCCTTCAGATCGGCAGGGGTCTTGATGCCGGCGTCGGCGCGAGCGACGAAGGTTTGGAGCGAGCCGTCGCCCTGTGCAAGGAGCCGAATCGGCACCTTACTTTGGAACGGAGTTTGGCCGAAGTAGCCCTGTGCCTGCGACACGCTGTTCGCGACAATCATGTCGAAGCGCTTGTCGGCGATACCCCGCACCAGCGCATCGGCGCCGCCGGTCGGCTCGACGCTGGCGCGAAGATCGTCATACTTCTTGTGCAGTAGCTCGGTGGTGCCTACGGCCAGGACGTAGGGCAGCGTGCCGGCGGTAACCGAACCCACGGTTAGATTGGTAGCGGCCTTGGCGGGTTTGGCCTGCTCTTTGCTCACAGTTGGTTGGGAGCTCACAGTCGGCTGCGACGCCGGCGCACAAGCCGCGAGCAGAAGAGATACCACTAGAAACGAAGCCAGGGTAACCGACAGAATCCTGAACGAACCGAATCTCATCTTGATGCCTCCTTTGCCAAATAAGTAACGCTAAACACGTGTGCGCAAGATTACCATTCTTTGCTCGCGAAGTCAACCCAATTCGCCAAATGCTACATCTGGATCACGGCCGCCGGCAAATAACGTCGCAGCAGAACGAAATCCTCGGCGTTGCGGGTCATAGCTTCTGTGCGTGTGACATGCAAGCGTCAAGTATTGGGCTCGCGGCCTCCACTTGACAAATACGCGTAGAGATTGTATCTTCATTGTAGATACCATCGTTGGAGGTTTCAAATGAAAACGCGTGTTCAGAAATGGGGCAACAGTCTCGCTTTGCGCATCCCCAAAGCATTCGCTGACGAAGTAGGACTCCAGCAAGAATCCTCCGTCGAAGTATCGCTGGCAGATGGAAAACTCGTTATCTCGCCGGTGGCTAAGCCTAAGCCAACCCTTAGACAACTTCTAGCAAAGGTCACCGAAGAGAATCTGCACCACGAGGTTGAGACCGGCTCCGCCGTTGGGAACGAAATATGGTAAGCTCCCGAGCCTGGGTACCGCGATGCGGGGATGTGGTGTGGATAACCCTGAGTCCACAAACGGGTCACGAACAGGCAGGACGTCATCCAGCCGTGGTGCTGTCACCCCGAAGCTACAACGGCAAGGTCGGCTTAGCCATCCTCTGTCCGATAACCAGCCAAATCAAGGGCTACCCATTCGAGGTCCTCCTTCCAGAGGGGTTGCCAGTGACAGGGGTGGTCTTGTCTGACCAGGTCAAAAGCTTTGATTGGCGGGCTCGAAATACGGAATTGATATGCACATTGCCAACCTCCGTCATCTCGGAGGTGCTCCTGAAGCTAGCTACGTTGCTATCGCGATAGAGAAACGCACGATAGGTTCTCCTGAGGACAAGTGGGTTTCAGGTTCACCCCCTCTCACACCAAAAATACGCTTCACCGGCTGCCTCGCCCCACTTTTCCTTGAGCAAGCTGACCAAGAAGCCTGGGCTGACGGCTGAAAGCTGATTGCTGATGGCTACCTAGATAAGCGACTCGATGGGGAGCCTGATCTCGATCGCCTCCACCGGGCAATCGATGCGGCAGCAGCCGCAGTGCCAGCATTCGTCAGGGTACTGAACCACAGGGAAGTTGGAAGCCTCGTCCACATGGATCAAGTCGCCGGGGCATATCTCGTCACAACGACCGCAGCCGTTGCACTTCTCCAGGTCTATCCTCGGTGGCATAGAGATGTCTCCTTTTACAGATCACTTTGTCGCCGCACGGCGCACCTTCGCCTAGCGCGCGCCGCGCATCTTCTCGTAGGCCTCAGGATCGACCGGCTGGAACCGCCTGACGATTTCCCCCTGTTCCCTTCGCATAAAGATCATGCCTTCAAGGGTCGGATCGCTCGCAGGATAGTCGCTACGGTAGAAGCTGGACCCGAACCGGCTCTCCTTCCTATCGAGAGAGAACAAGCAGATGAGCTCGCTGCACAGATGCACGTTGATGGCTTCGTTGGCCCGCATCAGCTCGTGGTAGTTGGTGGCCCGGATCTGGTCGGCGTACTCGCCCAGTGCGCGCATGCTTTGCCCTCCAGCCCGTAAGCCGCCCTCGTTGCGCATAATGGCCACGTACCGTTCGTTGATCGAGCGAATCATCTCCTCGAACTTCTTAGGAAGGACGCCATCCGAGCGCAGCAACGGCGCGAACACGCGCTGCCTCTCGGCAGCTACCTCTTCGGGATTCACCTTGACCTGAGTCCGGTCTTTCTCGCAGGCGCTAACCACGTTCAATCCCGCCAGATAGCCGCTGGCCGCGGCGCAGGGGAATGTTCCTCCGGGACCACATTGGCCCGCCGCGAATACCCGCGGAACATTGGTTTCCAGGTCCGCGTTGCAGGCGATGCCCCCGGAGGACTTGGTGAACTCGCCGATTTCCTGCTCGAGCAAGTCCCTTGAAAGATCCAGTCCTCTCTGCGCCACGTAGTCGCCATAGGTGTTCTTGTCGACGGCGAGCAGATCGTCACAAAGGAATGCGCTCGTGTCCGGCGGGAGGTGTCGCAGATCGAAGTAGCAGGGGCCACGGCCCTCTTGAATCTCCTTGAACGTGGCGAACAGCAAGGTAGAGCGCACCGCGCGCTCCCCTTTCGGCGAGTAATTGAACATATATCGCTCGCCCAGGGAGTTGATCAGATAGCCTCCCAACCCGACCAGCGCCGCCACCCCCGCCGCGCCGAAACCCTTGGGAACTAGCGTGCCTCGCATAATGCCCATGTCTTCCAGCTCCAGACCCGCTCTCCAGGCCATAGCGTGGCCGTCCCCGGTGTTGAAGGGGCTGCGCCAGATGTTGAAGGGATTGCGGGTGCTCGCCG
>JACQUC010000203.1 GCA_016210495.1 Chloroflexota bacterium | reverse complement strand
GCCCCCGGTAGGTTGCCGGTAGGTTGAGTTGACTGGATAAGGGAGTAGGTCGTGCCCGCTTCCTGCCGCCGGAGTCCCCACCGAGAAGTATGCCAGACTTGTGGCTAGGTGCTTAGGTGCGCGAGACATGTTCTCCCAACACGTCCTGGTTCCTCCACGTTGTTCGCAGCGGTAGCCAAGAGCGGACACTGCCCTGTTCTCCAAAACCATGGGTTGACCCTCGCGTGCAGGAGCTCGCTCACGCGACGGTGAGGACCCCCGCCCTTGGGACGTAACACCTCGAAGGCGTCCCCATGATGCCATGCCCCGGCATCCGGACGGGGGTACGACAGCACCGCCCAGCCTGGATACGGCTGAGCTCACAGCGCCCAGTAGAAAACCTCACCACTCTTGAAAGCGTCCCGCAGTATGCCTTTGACGTCAACGAGGACACCGGGGCCCTCGCCGCTGCTGAGGAGGCCCAAGTACGCTTGAGGCGTGTGCTTCCGAAAGAATGCGTGGGCTGTGGCGATGACTAGGCCATCGTAGCGCGCACCACCCAGGAAAGGATTGGATGCTACCTCAAATCCCATCCCGCGGACAATCTTGTCGTCTACCAACGGATCGTAGACAGCCACCTTTGCTCCCCAGGACTGCAGTTCCGCGATGAGGGGGACCACTTGCGTGTTGCGCACGTCAGGCACGTTTTCCTTGAAGGTGAGCCCCATCACCAGAACTCTTGGCGGATGCTGCATCCGTCGAGCCTTTGTCAAGAGGCGGACACTCTCAATAGCCACATAGCGAGCCATGCTATCGTTGGTGCGCCGCCCCGCAAGCACCATCTCCGTATGGAATCCGATCTCCTGAGCCTTGTGGGCCAGATAATACGGATCAACGGGGATGCAGTGGCCGCCTACCAAGCCCGGCTCGAATGGCAGGAAGTTCCACTTCGTTCTCGCAGCTTGGAAGACTTCCCTGCTGTCCATCCCCATCTGATGGAAAAGCATTGATAGTTCATTCATGAGGGCGATGTTCTGATCGCGCTGCGTGTTCTCAATGACCTTCGCTGCTTCGGCCGTCCGGATGTCAGGTGCTCGATACACACCGGCCTTGACTACCAACCCGTAAGTGGCAGCGACTCGCTCCAAGGTGGCGCTGTCTTGACCTGATACCACCTTCGTCACATGGGCGAGCGTATGGTCAGGATCTCCAGGGTTGATGCGCTCCGGTGAGTAACCCACTTTGAAGCCGACCCCTGCCGCTTGCCCGCTGGCTCGTTGCACAACGGGGACGCAATCCTCCTCTGTGCAACCTGGATAGACAGTCGACTCGTAGACGACGATCGGCATTGTGGGCTCACTGCTCTGGCTACCCGCGCCTTCTTTGGAAGAGCGTAAGGCCGACCGTCGAGCTATGGCTCTGCCCACTACCTCGCTGGCAGACACCAACGGTGTCAGGTCCGGCCGCTTGCTCGCGT
The DNA here is from genome assembly GCA_016210495.1 of Chloroflexota bacterium. The sequence goes on along the minus strand of JACQUC010000203.1, from coordinate 6,582 downwards.
CAACGGGGGTCGGAACCGCCACAATAAAGAAGTCTGACTCTGTAATGTCTGTCTCAGTTGAAGTGAAGCTCAAGTAAGTCGCCGAGAGATCTTCTCTCGTGAGTTCACGGTTGCGGTCGGATCCAGCCTGGAGCTCGGCGACGCGAGTCTTGCTAATGTCGAATCCAACTGTAGGCAACACACGGCCAAAGGCGGCCGCAAGAGGAAGACCTACATACCCCAACCCAATCACAGTTAGCTGACGAGGAAGAAGCGGATCGTGTGGACCAGCGCTGTTGACCACCAATCACCTCCAGCACGGCATTAGGAAACGGGCGGACATCGCCATCTAGTCGAGCGGTACCTCCCTGGCCCAGTCTCGATTTGTGGCGTACCAACGCACGGCCTGCTCTAGCCCTTGCTCTATGGTCACCTCGGGCGCCCACTGCAACAACGAGCGCGCCTTGGCAATATCTGCCCACGTTGCGGCCACATCCGCCGGGTGGGCGGGCTGAAACCTGATCTTCGCTTTCTTGCCCAGCAGGTCCTCCAGGGTCTGAATCACGTACTTCAGGCGCACCGGGTGGTCGCTCCCAAGGTTGATGACGTCGAACCCTACGGGCTTGAGGCCGCGTATGGTGCCTCGGGCAATATCATCTACGTAGGTGAAGTCACGCTCCTGAAGGCCGTCGCCGAAGACGGTCAGCGGGTCGCCCTCCGCAATCCACCGCACGAAGCGGAACACGCTCATGTCCGGCCGGCCCGCGGGGCCGTACACGGTGAAGTAGCGTAGCACGGTGATGTCCAGGCCATGCAGGTAATGGTACACGTAGCAGAGGGTCTCAGCGGCCTTCTTGGATGCCGCGTAGGGAGAAAGAGGGCGGCTCGTGTCGGCGTCCTCGCGGAACGGCCTTGGATTGTGACTTCCATACAGGCTGGACGTGGAGGCCAGCACGAACTTCTTTACTTCATGCTGCCGGCACAACTCCAGCAGGTTCAGCGTCCCGTCTTGGTTGGTGGCGTAGTAGAGCTGTGGCTCCAACACTGACTGCCGGACACCTGCCCTGGCGGCCAAGTTGATGACCGCTTCAAACCGGTTCTCGCGGAAGATCGCCGCCATGCCTTCGCGATCGCTGATATCCAGGTGGTGGAACACCAGCCCAGGCTTCTTCTGGAGCTGGGCAAGCCGCCATTCCTTGATACGTGGCGCGTAGGCGTTGTTCAGGTTGTCCACGCCCACCACCCGCTGGCCCTCGCGGAGCAGTTGCTCTGTCACCTTGGACGCGATGAACCCGGCACAACCCGTAACAAGGATGCTCATGATGTTACCCGTCTAGTCACGCCGATGCCCGCGTAGGTAAACCCCAACGATCGCATGGCATTGGCATTGAGGATATTGCGCGTATCAATGACGCATGGATTGGCCATCCGCTCCCGGATCAGGCGATAGTCCAAGGCTACGTATTGGGGCCATTCTGTAAGGATCAGCAGGGCGTCCGCCTGACGGACGGCTTCGTAGGGGTCCTCCACGTATGTGCGCTTGGGAGCGATTTCTCGCGCCTCAGGTACTGCCAGGGGGTCGTGGCAGCGGACGGCGGCCCCTTCCTTCTCCAGCCGGTCGATGACCTTCAGTGACTGGGAGCTGCGGACGTCATTGGTGTTGGCCTTGAACGCCAGGCCGAAGACGGTGATGATGCGCTGGTACAGCAGGTACCCAACCATGTCCTTCAAGCGGTTCATGACATGGTCAATCTGGCGCTCGTTCTGATCGAGGACCGAGCACATGAGTTGCGGCTCGTAGCCATTAGCCTCTGCGATCTTGATCAACGCCCTCAGGTCCTTCTCAAGACACGGGCCCCCAAAGCCCAGCCCCGCCTGCAAATAGGATGGGCCGATGCGGGGGTCATACCCCATGCCCCGGGCAACCTCCTTCACGTCCGCTCCCACTCGCTCGCACAACCAGGCGATCTCATTGATGAACGACACGCGCGTGGCCAGAAACGCGTTTGAGGCGTACTTGATCATCTGGGCGGACGCGAGGCTTGTCTCCACCACCGGGACTGGCTGGGTGGCCTGTGGCCGCGGGCCACCTTCTTTCCAATACACTTTCCGGAGGATAACCGGCGCAGCCATCTCCCGCATCACCTGCATCGCCTTCTCAGAGCCGGTGCCCACCACGATCCGATCAGGATAGAAGAAGTCATACAGGCCCCTGCCCTCGCTCAGAAACTCCGGGTTGGAGACGATGTCGAAGTCTACACCCTCGCGCCGGTCGCGACTCAGGATGCTGCGCACAAGTTCGACGGCGCCTACAGGGACAGTGCTCTTGATCACAACCACCCTGTATTGGTCCAAGTGCTTGACCAGGGCCTCCGCCACCTGGATCACAGCGGACAGGTCCGCCTGTCCATCGAGCTTGGAGGGCGTACCCACGGCGATGATGATGACCTGGCTGTCGGCCACCCCCTCGTCTAGGTTCGTTACGAAACGGATACGCTTTGCGTCCAGGTTGCGCCTGAGGACGGGCTCCAAGCCCTCCTCGAAAATAGGGGAGCAACCCTGCTTCAGCCGTTCAACCTTGTTCTGGTCCAAGTCCACGTTCACCACCTGGTGCCCAGTCTCGGCCAAGCCAAGACCGGTCACAAGGCCCACGTAGCCTGCGCCGCCGACAACGCAAATATCCACTGTGCCAAGCCCTCCCTTGGTGATCCGATATAGTCCCGGCGGACCGAACGGGCCTCGCTGCCCGCATTGGCCTCCCATAGGGTGTCCCGACGGGCGGAGCGCGGGTCCGAACCGTACGCTCAACCCTACCCCGTCTGAGGCAGTGGTCGCAGCAGCGCTCCACTTTGCAACGGTCGGCCCCTGAGCGCCGCGTACGCACGGCACCTGTACAAGCCAAGGAACCCGCAGCGCGAAGGTGAAAGCCCCGGGCCTCCGCCGTGCACCGGCCACAACGAGGACGGCCGTTGCGAGACCCTCCTGCTGCGGGCGGCAGGCCTCTGCCGCTCGCAGCAGGAGACCGTCGAGGCCGGACCATCGAGGGTGCCTCAATCTGTGCTGCTCTTGGTCCTCATTCGAGAGGGACCTCAGACCACACCGACGCTGGAGCCGCTACGACGATTCCCCTGCTTCTGGAGTGTGTTTGTGCCGATCGTGTCCACCCAGGAGGCGCGTGACCACATTCCGCCCCCTTCGATGCCGAGTCCGCTGACCATCGTCGGAAGTGTAATACCGATAGTAATAGTAGCCGTAGTATGAATCTTCCCGGTGTACAGTCTTGTTCATCACCGCACCCACAATGCGCGGCTTTGCTTGCAGGAGGTTCTCGACTGCATGTGCGAGCGGGCGCCGCCGCGTATTCTGCCGATCCACTACGAGAAGCGCGGCGTCGGTGAGGGTCGCCAGTATGATTGGGTCACTTACGGCCAGGAGCGGCGGGCTGTCGAAGATAACGAAGTCCGCTCTCCCCTTCACAGTCTCCACGAACTGCCGCATAGCCTCACTGCGGAGCACCCGTGACGGCTCTGGCGGCAACGGTCCTGACGGGATGATCCGTAGCGAGGGGATTCGCGTCTGGTGTTCGGCGCCTTCGATGCCGGCCTTCCCCATGAGCACGTTGGTGACGCCAACGAGGTCGCGTTGATTGCCCAGATCAAACATGCGGTGCAGCGACGGCCTGTGGAGGTCGGTATCGATCAGGATGACGGTGTTTCCCTCTCTTGCGATGGCAGTAGCCAGGTTGGCGGCCGTCGTGGACTTGCCCTCCCTTGGGCCCGCGCTCGTAACAACAATCGTCTTTGGACCGACGCTGTCCAGCGCAGCGAGCTCAAGGTTCGTCCGCAAGAACTTGTACGCCTCAATTGGCATGTTTCGGACGCTCTCGCCCCAAAGCGGTGTCTCCTTCTTGGACAGCGGAACTGAGCCGAACGTGGGCAGACCTGTGAGCGCGCGGAGCTGCTCAGGCGTCTTCACCCGGTCGTCCAGGTAGTCCAGCCCGAAGGCCAGCACCACGCCCGCGACCATGCCGGCAATGATTGCCAACAGGATGTTCCGGCTTGTTGAGGACTGCACGGGCGACAACGGGACCACGGCCGGTTCAAGAACGCGGAGGCTGCCCACAGCGAGCAGTTGCGCCTGAACCAGCACCTGGGTGTCCTCCAACCCCTGGGAGCGCGCCACAGCCTGAAGCCGCGCAATGTCGGCGAGCCGGTCTGCCTGCGTCTTTGTGATAAACACGTCGGCTACGCGGTTGGCGATCTTGGCCGCGCGGGACGCATCACCGTCGTGCACGGCGATATTGATCAGCTGGCTGCTGCCGACGGCACTTGCGCTTACCTTGGAGCGCAGTAGCTGGGGGGTATATGGCAACTCCAACTCGGCGATGACCTGCTCAAGAACCGGAGTGGTCGTCACGATGCGGGTGTAGGTGCTCGCCATCATGCTGCTCAGGTTCAGGTCGCTCGCGGTGATCACGGCTCCCTGGCTCTCCTGTACCACGAGCGTCGTCGTGGCCACGTACACTGGGCGCTCCGCCCGAGAACTCAGGTACACAAAGCCACCGGCGACGGCTGGCAGGACCAAGATGATCCACCACCAGCGCTGGAGAACTGCTATGTAGCGCCGGACATCGATCGAGTCCGCATTCTCGTGCACGTTGGGTGTTTCAAGCACTGGGAATCCCTTCCTTCCCGGTGTCACGCGATCGGAGTTCGGGCTCCCTCTGAACGCCACGGTGATCCCTTTGGTCCTCGTTAGCATGAACAACCGCCAGCCGCTGCCATCGCGTCAACCCGCTCAGAGTGACTTCGCTAAGGCTGGCGCCGGCAGGCAGAACTGCCTTGACGCGCGCGACGGCGGGGGAGTTCCGAAGGAAGAGGGCCTCAGCCACTCTCCTCAGTTCCTGCACGTTCTCCACGGTGCCGGCGGCCAGGGTATCCTGGAGCGTGGACCGGTCGGGGCGACCCGGGAGCCCAAAGGCCCGTTGCACCGCCACGTCGGTCCCCACCGTCGTGTCCGTCTCCTTCACCGTGCTCGCCCCGGCCAGCATGCCTACCGTCAAACACGCCAGCTTCTGCTGGGGCGTGGAGCGCACCACCTTCTCGTGCACCTTCACCTTCACCTTCTCCCTGAATACCCCCAGATCCCCGACCATCTGCCCGAGGGCGCATAGACTGGCTCGCGGGGTGGCCATCTGCCGCCGCTTCCGGATCGGCTTCTTCATGGGCTACCTCCCGGGGACGGCGTTTGGCCGCGTCCCTCCTGAGGATGATAGCCCGTTCCTTGACCAAGTCTTAAACCAAGGCTACGTTTGGGCGAAAGCTCGGCAACTGAAACCGCGGCGCCGCTTGGTTGTCCAGCAACCAAGCCGACTAAGTGGCACCTGCCCCACCGTGACGTCGCATGTTGGTCCCTATGTTGGCCTCGCGAAGACCGTGCTCGTGCCATCATCACCGGCCCCCCCAACTGGCCGCATTGCCCATTCCCCCGGCACACAACAACCCGACACTATCCCAACGATGCAGGGCTCTCCGATGCAAGGCATTGCATACCCTGAGAGAGCAACACCCGAGCGCTTCACCTTCTTTGGAACGCCACTGCGATCTCTTGGTCCCGGGCCAGAGTGAACGAGTAGCGGAGGACGTCACGCTCCACAGTATTCGGCTCTGGCTTGGCCTGCACCAGGATGGCACCTTCAGGAAGCTCTACCTGGACCTCCACCGTGTCCGCTGCCACCCCAGGCTGCTTCTGGACGAGGAGCCGGTACTCCCACGTGTCCGTCGCGATACGCCTCAGTGTCTTCGCGGGGAGCTCATACGTGATGGGGAACGAGAGGGTCGTCGACGGCTCCACTACCAAATACGCGCCCACCTGCATGAGGCCGCGCAGTCCCACCTCCTCGCCCTTTGTAACGGTGAGCGTGTCGGTATCGGCGTAGCCCCATGCCAGCTTCTCCGACCCCTCGTGTAGCGGCACGGGCGGCGCGGTAACGGCAGCGTCGCCGGGCAGCAGGACACGCACGTAGTTCCAGTAGCAGCTTAGCAGTTCCCAATCGGCCTGGCGACAGAGCACACTACTGGGCGGACCAGCGTTCTTGTAACGGACCCGCAGCTGCGCGGCCACGGGCTGCCCCGGGGCCAGTGTCACGCGATACTCCAAGCGCCGAGACATCACCGGCGAGGAGTGGCCGGGTAGCGAGCTGTCCACCACCATCAGATAGTCTCCATCTGTCCTGGCGATCGCCCCGTTCCATCCCTGGGACCACAACAACTCCGCCGCTTGCGGATCGAACAGGTGAATGAGGATGTCCTTTCTGTCCAAGTCCCCCTTCAACAGGAGAATCAGCGCCTTGGAAGTGGACTCCGACACCCCTGCGTGCAGCCGCTCCCATAGTGCGTTGAACAGGTCCTCGTCGAAGCACCGCTTCGCCCGGTTGATCGAGTGATCGGGCGTGCACGGATATCCGGAGCCGTTTTCCTCCGTGTAGTAGTCAGCCAATTCCCTCGTAAGCACGCCATCAATCCCAGGAACTCGGACATCACCGAAGATATCCAAGAGGTCCACCATCAGGCGCTTGGAGCCGGTGATGACGCCGTCCACCTG
>JACQUC010000211.1 GCA_016210495.1 Chloroflexota bacterium | reverse complement strand
CCAACGTTTGCGCGTGACCGACGTCGGCCCTCACTGGCCGCAGCCTCCCGAGGCAATGAGTGGGCCGATGTTGGTCTACGCGCTGTTAGATGCATCCCCCACTTAATCTCCCTATATTCTTAGTATTACTCTTGGCGCTCGACTAAATCCCAGAATTCGTCGTGTGGAATGCCACCATCTTCCCTAAGGTTCTTCCTACTGGCCTCTATTATTGAGATAAACTTGGGATTGAGGCTAAGACTTATGGACTCAAGATCCTGATACTCTCCTACGGGGATGAAGACCCCCAGTGGCTGCTTCCCTGCCATTATGAGTACAGACTGGTCCGAAATATCTTTGTGTTGCTTAATAAATTCGTCCACGCATTTGCGCAACGAGGCATCTTCTTCAATTTTACCGCCAATATGTTGGAGGGCTAGAATCAAGAAGTACTTTAGACCCATACCCCTCTCGCTAAATACCTTAGAAAACTCGTCCTCGAATACTCTCTTCCACTTATAGAGAGTAGATTTCGAGATTCCGGCCTCTCGGGCAGCTTCAGAGACGGGCCGGTCTTTTGATAGTAACAAGACCGCCTTGATCAACTTGGGATTTTTTGAGAGCCTGGCCGCCGCCTCGGACACTTCGACCTGTCTCATAAGTCGACCGCCTTGCCTCCAATAAAGACCTGCTCTCGAACCTTCTTGCCAATCGCCAGAATGTTTACCGAAGGATCCTCGCCTGTCTCAATCTCGTAGTATACGCGGAGATCCCCAATTCTCAGCTCCCAGGGCGCAATCGCATTGGACCTCATCTTGAACCGATTGCGAGTGGCCACATCCGCCTGAGAGGTTAACCTTTCTACGATCCCTTCCCTTACCTTGCTTTTTTCCGATGCTGACAAGTACAGGAGGTGGTCCTTGGCCACTTCCGCGTACTTCAGCTTGAACTTCAACGGCGACAACTCGTACTGCGATATCTGCTTCCAACCTCACCTTACCCATATCAAGCACCTCTCGGGGCAGAGCGGCTGAACTTGGGGTGCATCTAACGAGCGATAACCGAACCGATCTTCTATTGGGCATGCCGGAGCCTTTTCACGACCTTGAAGGTGGTTCGCACACGCGGCCTGTGTTGGAATCCCTCAGCGCCCGCCTGCAAGGAAACCAGACCCGCGATCTCCCTCCTGGCCGCAGCGAGCGGATCCGGTGCGGGCAGGACCGGGGCCGTCATGCCGGGAGTCGCCAGATCTGGCAGCGGACTGCAGCCAGCGGCGACCCCGGCCAGGAAGATGGTGTCCATCGGGGACCGGATGCGGCGGAGATCCTTGCGCATGACGCGGGTGTAGCGCATCGTCGTCTCCGGCCGCCGATGGCCAAGCAGCTCCTGGACGTACCGCAGGTCGGTCCCGTCCTCCAGGAGGTGGGTCGCGAACGCGTGTCGCAAGGAGTGGGGCGTCGCACGCTTGGAGATGCCGGCGCGCGTGCGTGCCGCGGCGATGAACTTCTCGACCGACCGCGGTGTCAGGTGGCTGCCCTCACTTCCCCCGGGGAACAGCCACCTGTCAGGCTTGAACCATTTCCAGTACACCCGAAGGGCCTCCAGGGCTATTCCCGCAAGAATCGTCGGGCGATCCTTTCCTCCTTTCCCGAATTTGACGTGGATCAATCCCCTGGACACGTCAATGTCTTGCGGCCGGAGTTTGACGACTTCGCTGACCCGCAAACCACCGGAGTAAGCGATTATCGCGATGGTTCGGTGCTTGACGTTGGGCAGGGCCCGGATCAGGGCTATGACCTCGTCGCGGCCGAGCACCGCGGGCAACGTCTTCAGCGGGCGAGGCCGTGGTATTTTTCCTATGACTCGCGGCGTCTCCAGCACCTGATCGTACAGGAACTTGAGGGCCGAGATCGCCTGATTGACGTGCTGGCGCGAGTGCTGGCGATCCTCGAGCATGTGTAGGATGAAGGCCTTGATCTCGGCCTCGCCGGCATCGCGGAGATCCTTCCCCGCGTATGTCGCGAACGCGCGCAGGTGGAACGAGTAGGCCCTCTTCGTGCTGGGAGCATAGGCCCGCAACCGGAGCGTCTCGTCGACCATTCGCAGCACTTCGGCACTCCCGGCCGATCCTTCTGCTGGCTCCACGGGCGGTGCAGGATCTGGATCCAGCTCCACCGCCGACCCAGGAGGATCCATATCCGGGACCGACGACAAGCCCGCACGCGCCTGGTCCGGCGTCGATTCGTGCGGCGACAGAACCTCGGGTGGCCCGGCGGCCGGGACGCCGTCCGGAAGGTGCCGGCAGATCGGGTCCTGGGCTTGCGGGATGGGCGCGAGAGAGGGGGCGAACGCCACAGGAAGCCGGGCCGCGGCTTCACGGATGCGAGCCCGGCTGTCCGGATCGTCCGGTATCCGCCACGCAGCGCGCTCGGGATCCCACCGCCGTCCGCTCAGCGACTTGATCCAGTCGACCCACACCTGGAGGTAGGGCCGGCACACCAGCCAGAGGGAGCCCGCCTCGGCGGTCACCTCGATACGGCCCTCTGGAACCGAGGGATCGCCCAGCGAGGCCGGACTGGGCTCGACGTCCGGCCGGTGGCGCAAGGGATCGTCGGGGGGCATGGAGGCGGCGAACAGGGCGCGGAGTTGCTCGCGGCTCTCCGGGCAGTCCGGCACGGTCCACACTTTCCGCGCTGGATCCCAGCGGCGGCCCGCGACGGTCCGGATCCTGTCCACCCAGTCTGCGCGGTAGGGAAGATTCACCTCCAGCATCCCCCCGGTCGCCATGGAGACCTGGACCGCTGGATTCGGGATAGGCGTTCGGGACGACCTGTGCATGACCGCCTCCTTCGGGGAGCAAGTGGGGGATATCGCGAAAATAGATCGAACGCTTGAGCGATGTCAAGGGGGGTGGCGTCGCTTGGCGTCGCTTTTCGTCTT
>JACQUC010000195.1 GCA_016210495.1 Chloroflexota bacterium | reverse complement strand
GCAGGCTTCGCCTGCTCGGATGGAGACGTGGACTTAGGAGACTCGGCCTTGCTCGGGGCTGTCGCCGGCGCGGGCGCTTGAGCGCAGGCAATCAGGGCCAGCGACATCGCCAGAGTCAAGGCCAGTGCCCCAAAGCCAACTCGTGACAACATTCGCGGGGTCATTGTTACACCTCCAGTTGAATGTTGAACTTGGCATCGATCCCATTTCAAGCGATCACAACGCGGATGAGGACGCTAACTCCGAGAGAGCATCCAATTTGCCGACCTTGTGGCCTGCCAGCGGGCAACATTGTGAGGTTTCCTGGCACACATTTATGAGGAATGTCGTTACCGATGGAGCTAGCCTACAACGTGCAGGCACATTACCATATTCCGAGCCTCCTTGTCAAGCAACCAAGCGCGGTCGAGCGGTCACTTGCCCGAAGGTCCGCCACCGGGCGTCGCGGACGCTGGCTTAACTGGCATGGCATCCTACATCACCGGCGCACGGACGCGGTCCGGCCTTTGGGCAGATTGTCTTTTGGAATCCACGCTATCCGCCTTCTGCTGCCACCGGGTCGCCGTCTTTTAGGCTGCTGGGAGGCCCGACCACGACGATGTCGCCGGATCGGAGGCCCGAGATTATTTCCGCGTTGCGACCGTCGGACGCGCCGATGGTGATGCGGCGCAACTGAGCCCGGCCATCGCCCACGACGAACACCGATGTTTCGGCCCCTCGCTTGATCAAAGCCTGTTCCGATACGAGCAGAACCCTCGCCTGTTGCTCGGCGGAAAGAGTGACCCTGGCGAACATGCCGGCCTTCAGCCTCTTTTCCTCGTCGTTGACTTTGACTTTGACCACGAAAGTGCGCGTGCGCGGGTCGATGGTAGGCGCAATGCTGGAGACTGTGCCGGCGAAGTCTCGGCCGGGGTAGGCCGACAACGAGAGGCTAACCGGCTGCCCCACGCGGAACTGTCCGACGCGCGACTCCTCGGCGGACAGGGCTATCTCCAGGTCGGTTGAGACGATAGTGAGAGCCGGTGTCTGGGGCGAGGAAATGGCGCCGATGTCCAGATACTTCTCGGAGACGACGCCGTCGATGGGCGCCAGAATGGTCGTCTCTGCCAGTTGGCTCTGGACAAGCTCGAGGGCCGCCTGGGCCTGAGCCAACTGCGCCCTTGCAATGTCGAACTCTTCCTTTGTGAAGGGCGATCTGGCTAACTGCAACTGCTGCTCGGCCACCAGGACCGCGTTCTCCGCTTGTTTGATTTCTCGCTCGGTGAAGGGTGACCTGGCCAACTGCAACTGCTGTTCGGCGATGAGAACGCCGTTCTCGGCTTGCTTGAGGTCCCGCTCGGTGACGGGATTCTGGACGAGATCGAGGGCGGCCCTGGCCTGATCGATCCCCGCCTGAGCCTGCGCAAGCTGCTCCTTGGTCGGGCCGGCCTTGAGCTGGGCCAGTCTGGCCTCTCTTATCTGGATGGCCTCGTAGGCCACGCCCGTCTGACTCTCCTTCATTTCCTTTGTGAACGGCATCGCTCTGGCGAAGTTCATGTTGGCGTCCGCCGTGGCCTGCGCCTGGTATAGCTGATTCCTGGCCAGCCTCACGTCCGCCTCGGCAGCCTCCAGTTCCTCCTTGGTGGGGCCGGCCTTCAACTGCGCCATTCGGGCCTCGGCTCCCTGGAGAGCCGCCTTAGCCTGGGCGATGGTCTCGGCGCGGGCACCGTCTTGAAGAGCGGCCAGTCTCTGGCGGGCGGTGTCGAGGTTGGCCTCGGCCTGGGCGATGGTTTCCGCGCGGGGGTCCCTGAGAGCGGCCAGTCTCTGGCGCGCCGTGTCGACGTTGGCCGCGGCCTGAGTGACCGTTTCCGCTCGGGAGCCGGCGGACATCTGCGCCAGCCGGGCCGTCGTCAGCGCCACGTTGGCCTCGGCCTGTTTGACCTGTGCATCCAGGCTAGAACGATCCAAGGTGCCAAGAACATTGCCGGCCTTGACCTCGGCGCCGACCTCGACCGTCAGCTTCTCGATACGCCCGATGCCCTTGGCGGAAACGTGGACCTGATTCTTGGGCTTGACGTCGCCCGTGTAGGCCAGTGAGAAGGCCATTGACCCCTCCTGGGCCGTGGCAACCTTAACGGAAGTCGCCCTGATGGTGGACTCTGGCCCGGTTTGGGGCTTCGGTGGGGTGGGCGTCGGCGAGACGCACCCGAAGGCCAATACCGCCAACAGCGTCAGCAGCCCGACCGGGGCGACGGTCTTTGACATACTGCGTCTGCCTTCCAACATACGGCTCTCCATACAACTGCAGCGTGCCCTCCCCCTGAGCATACTAGCAGGAACCGTGGCGGGTGTCAACGCCCGGGCACTGACCGCCGTGAGGCAATGGGCTCCGCGCACCTGTAAAAGGTGCGGCTACAGATGTTGCGGCCCCACCGTCGCTCTGTTGTTACGGCCCCCAATCGCCCCGAAGTCCCGTAGCCGCACCCTTCATGGGTGCGCCGGTGGGGTGGGGCGGGGGGTGCGAGCCCGAAGGGCGAGGAGGCGCCACCCGGATGCCTCCCGAAAGACAGCCGCCCTACTCCTCTCCCGCCCCCAGTTCCACCAGCAGCTTCTCCGCGATAATTCGTGCCCTTTCGGCGAACACCCTCTCGCCCGTTTCGGCGGTTGCCGCCGACGGGTCGCCAAAATAGCAGTTCTCGCCTCCCGGCACTTCGGCAAAATTCTTCGCGCCCAACGCCCATTGGTGGTGCAGGTCCACGTAAACTGGAGGAAGCCCCCTGGCCAGTTGCGGATCCACGGCACCCGGTCGTCTGGAGAGCGTCAGCGCCGTCTCGTACTCGCCCGCGTGCCAGTCGAATTCCGGGTGTGCGCCGAGCATCAGCTCCTCTCCGCCGAGCGAGAACCTGCCCCCACTTTTCTGGCGATGTGGCCCGATGAAGGCGAACATCACTCTGGCGTCGGTGGTGCTGTGCACGCTTGAAGCCGCGCGGCCAAGCGCAGCATTGTGCGCTGCCTCGCCGTGGTGATTCAGCAACACCAGCTTGCGGAAGCCATGTGCCGCCAGCGAGGTACATATGTCTGTTAGCACGCGCTCGAGCGTTTCGGGCTCGAGCGTGACCGTCCCCGGAAACGGCATGGCCACCTTGCAGACGCCGTAAGGAACCGCCGGTGCGATGATCACGCTGTAGCCGGCCTGCTCGATTATCTCTCCGGACGCCACGCTGAGCTCCTCGGCCCCGAAGCGATCCGTGTCGAGCGGCAGATGAGGGCCGTGAGCCTCCATCGTGCCTGCCGGGACGAAAACCACCGCACGCGGATTCTGGGCCGCCTCCTTGGCTTCGGGATACTTCATCTTGGCCAGGAACTGCATTTCTTGAACTCCTTATATTCTCACTACTAGTCAACTATACCCTTGGCAGAGCGCCACCAAGAAGTCCGAACCGCTGATTACGCAGATGAATGGATTTCACAGATAACAAATCTCGGCGATCCAGCAATCTACGTGATCCCTCAGTCTGCGTAATCTGCGGTTCAGACCCCTTCGCGATCTTTGCGGTTCAATTACCTTCGTACTAACCAATGATACGCGTTGGGGACGCGGCTTCTCACCACGTCGGTGTGAGGGGCCATCTCTTTGTAGCGCGACGTCATCCAGGGGATTTGCGTCGCAATCGCCTGTTCGGCGTCGCGGAGCGCAGCCACCATCAGCCCACCCGTTGCACTCACGATGGCGGTTCCGCCCCCTGTAGGGGTGGCGAGCACCACGTGTACCCTGTTCTCATCGGCTCGCGAGCGAGCCAGCATCTGCAGCGGCCATCGTGACTCCCGCGCTGGCCAGAGGATGATGTCCGCGCCAAGCAGCATCAAACACCGGGCTACCTCGGGGAGCAGCCCTTCGTCGTCTAGCATAATCCCAAGCCGCCCAATCGACGTCTCGAACACGGCCAGGCTATCCCCGGCAGCCATCCCCGCGTCTTCCTGGTGCACTTTACGGTACTTGCCCACCAGGTTGCCCGCCTCCCATAGAAAGCAGGTGCGATAGCGCAGCCCGCAGTCGTATTCCATCAGCATAGCGGCCAGCCCACAGCCGTAGGCTGCCGAAAGCCGGGCCAGGAGAGCAGCCGATTCGCCCGCTTCGGCTGCGTCGCCATCAGCATCGGCCGGGAGCGTTGCCGGCAGGACTACCAGTTGGACGGCCTGCCGTGACAGCGTGTCCAGCAAGCCGTCGACGCGCTCGAGAAAGGCGTTGGCAGATGGCCGGTCGGCCAGTTGTAGCGCGGCTATCCGGGCCACCGCCTTCTCTGGCACCAGTTCTTTGTCCAGGAGGTGTGCTACGGGCAGGCTCTGGGTAGGCTGGGCTATGGCCGAATACGCCTCAGGTCGGCGAGGCGCGGGAATGCCCGTGGCCCGGCCCACATCTACATCCGCAAACAGCACCTCCTCGCGGTCCGTGCTGGCCGTCACGACCTTCGCCCCGGTCGGGTCGATCACGCAGCTCCGCCCGCAGTACAAAACCGAGTCGGCTTCGAGACCGACTTTGTTGGCGACGACAAACCAGACGCCGTTTTCTAGTGCCCGCACGGGAATCAAATACTCGAACTGCGGGCTCGTCAGCGTCTCGCGGTCGCCGCCGCCGGTCACCCACGCCGTGGCATCCACGATCACCTGCGCTCCTTGCAGGGCCCCGATACTCTGACTTGACTCTAAGTATCGGGGCAGGGCCATCAGACGCGCGATCTCCGGCATTCTTCCGTCCGCGCAGACGAGCAGGCCCAGGCGCCCGATAGGCGTGTCGAACACCCGGTATTCGTTTCCGGGCGAGAACCAGCGTTGGTCGAAGTGCCAGAGGAAGCTCTTGGCCGTCGATCCCAGAAGAGCGCCGTCGGGCCCAAAGAGGGCGGCCACGTTGCACAAGCGGCCGCCGCCCGCCGGCTCCACAAGCCCAACCACGATGTGGCAGCGATACTCCCTGGCCTTGCCGCCGAACAACGCCACAAGCTCATCCCACGGGCGCAGTCGCGCCTTTTGGTACTCCCGTATGCCTTTGAGAAAGTAGGCGGGATAGGTGCATTCCGGCAGTACGATCAGGTCTGCGCCGCTCCGGCCTGCTTCATCGACCATCTCGAGTGCGCGCTGCAAGCCGTTCTCCGCGTGGGCAAGGTCGTATGCCGCGATCTGGATACAAGCGACTTTCATCTCAGAGCTTTCCTCGCCCTCCTGGACACCAACAAGGATAAGAACGCACGCCCCCTGCGGGCTCCCATCTATTTCTACCTCCTTTGCGCTCTTTGCGACCTTTGCGGTTGAACGGGTGTTCGTGCCAAAACCTCTACGCCGGTACCACGATCTCCGATGAGATCTCGTCGATGCTGCTCACGCCGGTCAGCAGCATGTTCCGTCGCAGCTCGTCGTTGAGGAGGTTCAGCACGTGGGCTACGCCCTCGGCGCCGCCCAGTCCAAGGCCCCAGAGTGCCACGCGTCCGACTAGCACGGCATCTGCCCCAAGGGCCAGCGCCTTCAGCACGTCTGTGCCCCGCCGCACACCGCTGTCGAACCAGACCTCCAGGTTGCCCCCGACCGCCGCCGTGATTCTAGGCAGCGCCTTGATTGTGGGCAGACTATAGTCCATGACGTGTCCGCCGTGGTTCGAGACTATGATGGCATCGGCGCCAACTTCGACCGCGGTCTCGGCATCCCGGGCGCTCATAATTCCCTTAATAATGAATGGTAAGGTCGTCTCCGCCCGCAACGTCCGGATCTCCCCTGGCGACATTGGTGACCAATTATCGCCGGAATGCGGATCATCGCCCTGCGGATTCAGTCCGGCGATAGCGTCCACGTCCACTCCGATGGCAAAGCAGCCCACCTGCTCGGCCACGCGCATGCGGGCCACGAAGGCGTCGCGATCCTTGAGCGGCTTGATGATCCAGAAGAGCGGCGCGCCTTCTTTCACCATCGACACCAGCTCTCGCTCCATGGCCGGGTATCCGGCAGAGGCGATGGTACCTGCCGCCCTGGCGCCTCTTGCCAGCAGGGCAAAGGTCTCTTCGCCGCGGGCCTTGTTGATGGTCCGCGACATGGGAGCCACCAGGATGGGCGTGGCCACGCGCTGGCCCAGCACCGTCGTCTCGGTCACCGGAGGGGCGACCTCGCACAGCAGCCGCGTCTCGAAAGCCAGCTCCTGGAACGCCTCACGGTTGCGGCGGAACACCCAGCCTGTCCCAAAACCACCGCTCTCGTCCAGCCAGGATGCGGCGGAGTGCTTGGCACGCTCGTGCAAGACTTCGGCGGCCCTCGCCTTGATCTGGGGCCATTCCCGTGGAAACACCCGGCTCTCCATGCTTTCCTCCTCGCTCGCGGTCCTGGCCACTATACAGTCTGGAGGTACCAAGGTCAATCCTTTCGCGCACGTTCCTCCATTGTCCACACAAAAAAGGAGCGGACGATGTTTTAGGGACGTTGCACACGTGCAACGTCCGCATAACATCGTCCGCCCTTTCGGCCCCTCCCGCTTCGCCACATTAGGCTGTGTCGGTACGTTAGCGGCTCCTGCTCCGCGCGACAGCAGGTGTCATCTGGAGGCCGTTACTTCAGCGCATCTGGACCAACACGGCAACCCACCCCCGGGACGCCTTGCGGCCGAGCTGAACTGGCTCTTGCGTGGAAAACTCGAATTCGCAGGGGCAGACGCCCTATCAACCACTGGGGACCGGGCTTCACACCCATTTCGCACTGAGAACCTCTTGCTGCCGACTGCTTAACGTTCAAAGGAGGGACACAGCCTCAGATGCTGAAGTCTCGCCGGTCAGAAGTCAAGGATGCCTTCTGGCCGATGTGTTACTTCGCCTCTCTCTTTTGGCCTCGTGCTCGTCCACCCTTCTTGCCGATCTCGGAATAGTACTCAGGGCCGTGTGTCTCCTTGACCTTCTCGCCGCCCTTGCGACCGATGTCAGCATAGAACTCGGGGCCGTGCTTCTCCTTAACGGCCTCTCCTCCCCTTTTGCCGATGCGGGAATAAAACTCCGGGCCGTGGGCTTCCGCTACCTTCTCGCCACCCTTCTTGCCGATGCGGGAGTAGAAGGCAGGGCCGTACTTCTCCTTGACCTTCTCACCGCCCTTCTTGCCGGCTTCTCGCACCGTCATCTCGTGTTCCTTGTGTTCAGGCATTTGAAATCACCCCCTTGGGTTAATAAATCGCTTACCGACAATCCAGGTGCTTTTCAGCCTCTGGTGGAAAAGTGCTGCAAGATGCGTGCCAGCGACTGAACGGTGGCCGCTATGCTCTTTCTCGGCAACTTGCACAATTAGCGCCTGTCATAGTATGCTTTTGAAGCTGCGGCTAAGCGCAGGAGCAGACCCGGCCCGGGCCTGGGAGGATATGTACGCTTGTCGATAACGACCGAGATAAAAGAGTTCGCCTGGCAGATTGGTTTTGATCTCGTCGGGATCTCAACTGCTGAGCCATTGGCGGGAGCCGAAGCAGTCGTGGTTGAAAGGGTGCGTGCCGGCCTTTTCGGAGGCATGGATTGGCTCACCGAGGATCGTGCTCGTCTGGCGTGTCGTCCCCAGGAGCTCCTTCCGGCCGCGCGATCGATCATCTCGGTGGCCTGCAGCTACCTCTCTGACACGCCCACGGTTTTCGGCGCCTCGGCTGAGCCCAGGGGCCGCATCGCGCGTTACGCCTGGAGTCGCGACTACCACGACGTGCTGCGAGACAGAATGCGACTGCTGGTCAGCTTTATCGAGCGCAGAGCGGGGCGCCGTGTGGAATCCAGGCTGTTTGTGGACACTGGGCCGCTAGTCGAGCGCCAACTGGCTTTGCGCGCCGGCATAGGCTGGTATGGAAAGAGCACCAATATCCTGACCAGACGGTACGGCTCGTGGGTGCTGCTGGGAGAGGTTTTTCTCGACCTCGATCTGGACGTAGATGATCCATTGCAGAAAAGCTGTGGGAACTGCGATGCCTGCATCAGTGCGTGCCCCACCGGCGCCATAGCTTCTCCCTACCTTGTGGACAGCCGCCGGTGCATCTCCTACCTGACGATCGAATTGAAGGGGAGCGTTCCGCCAGACCTGCGCCCGGCGATGGGGAGCTGGATATTTGGCTGCGACATCTGCCAGGATGTCTGCCCGGTCAACCGCCGGGCGAAGGCCGGCAACCACGAGTTCTCCCAGCCGCTCCCCCAGGTCGAATCTGAGCCCGGCCTTCTTTCGCTGCTGGCCCTGACAGTCGAGGACCATCGAGAGAAGTTCAGGGCCAGCCCCGTGTGGCGGGCCAAGAGGAGGGGCTTGATCAGGAACGTGGCCATCGCGCTCGCAAACGCCGGCGATACCGCGGCGGTCCCCGCCCTGGCCAGGGCGATGGAGGATGCCGAGCCACTCGTGCGCGCGCACAGCGCGTGGGCGCTCGGAAGGCTCGGCTCGAGGCAGGCAAGGGAGACGCTAGAGCTAGCGAGCGCTCGTGAAACCGATGAAAGCGTGCGAGCGGAGATCAAGCAGGCGCTTATGTCGTGACCGTTTCGGCGCCTTCCGGCACTTCCGTGGCCCATCCATCGGCAGGTTGTGTTCTGTCGTAGTAGATGCGCAAGATGCTCTGCGCCAGTTTCTTGGGGTCGTGGCGCATGGGGTTCGCCACGTCGACCACGTCGGAGACCACGACCTTGTACCGGCCCAGTTTGGCGAAGTCGCCGTCCAGGTTCACCGGCGCCGCGCGCAATTCCTCGGCTATCTGCACGTGCAGGTTGTTGTTGGCCAGCACGTAGTTGACGAGGTTGTGCCCGACGTGTGTGGCAAGGGCGGTGATGTGGTCGGTGACGGTGAAATCGTCGGTCTCGCCTTGCTGCGTCGCCACGTTGCAGACATAAAGCTTCAAGGCGCTTGAAGCTTTGATGGCTCGAGTGATGTCCTCCACCAGCAGGTTCGGCAAGATGCTCGTGTACAGGCTTCCCGGTCCTATCACGATCAGGTCCGCGTCCAATATGGCGCGAATCGCCTCCGGATAGGCGGGTGGCCGGTCGGGTTGCAGGAACAGGCGCTTGATGGCCCTGGGCGAGTGGCCGATCTTGGATTCACCACGCACCAGATCCGCGTTCTGAAGCTCGGCAATAAGCGTCACGTCCGCAAGTGTCGAGGGGAGTATCTGGCCCCGCACGGCGAGGACGCGGCTGGATTCGCGAATGGCCCGCTCGAAGTTGCCGGTTATTGCCGACATAGCCACGATAAAGAGATTGCCGAAGCTGTGGCCTTCGAGCTCGGTACCTTCGCCAAAGCGATACTGAAAGAGCTTGGTCATCAGCGGCTCGACATCTGATAGAGCGACGAGGCACTGGCGAAAGTCGCCTGGTGGGAGAATGCCCAGCTCTCGGCGCAAGCGCCCGGAGCTCCCGCCATCGTCCGCCACGGTGACGACGGCGGTGAGGTTACCTGTGTACTCCTTGAGCCCGCGCAACAGCGTGGAAAGCCCGGTGCCGCCGCCAAGCGCGACGACCTTCGGGCCGCGCTGAAGATGGCGGTGCTGGTAGACGATATCGACGATGTTGTCCTTGCCGGGCGGAAGAAACGCCGACAGCAGGGATCGATTGAAGTGGAGCACGGCCAGTACGGCTACGACGGCTCCCGCGCCCACAAATAGCATGCCACGTATGGGTCTGTCGATGAACTGCAGTGTCAAGATGCCCACGTATTCGGGGAAAGGCTGAGAGCGGTAGATGTGCGTAATGAGGTACGCTATGCCGAGGCTCACCAGGGTTATGCCCACAAGCAGCAGCAGCAGCCAACGCTTCACGTGCATCCCCGGGTATAACCACTTTAGGAAGTTCATATCCTTTGACCTGTCTCCCAACCTGTTGCTCCGCGCATTATACCACGCCGAGCACAAAAATCAAGCAACATAACGCGTCTCCCGATCTCCGCTGTTCCCCTTGTAGCCGCACCCTTCAGGGTGCGCGCGTGTCTGTTCGTGTGCCGAGGTGTCTGCGCTATGCCCTCCACCCGCCGTGGCGAGGCATTCTCCCCCTTGGCTAGGTACAGCAAGCGCACGGTACGGGTGGATCGGCAACCACCCTCACCTGATCTCTACATCGAGAGCAAGTCATGTGCCAGAAGCCCGTTGCAGGCTCTCGGCCTCAAGGGAACAATCGGTTGACGATGAAGCTCACTACGCTCACAACCAAGGCAGCCAGGATGGCCGCCCAGAAGTCTGCTACCTGTACGCCGGGAAATATCAAGGTGGCCAGCCAGAAGACGAACCCGTTGATGACCAGCACAAAGAGCCCAAGGGTGAGCAAATTAATGGGGCACGTCAGTAGTAGGAGCACAGGCCGCACGATGGCGTTCAGCAGCGCCAGCAGGGCAGCAAAGACGAGCAGTTCGGCCGTGCCGGCGTAGCGAACGTAGGCGGGCAGCAACAGTGCGGCAATAACGATGGCGAGAAGCGTCACCAGCCAGCGACGAATAAACGCGCTCATTCGCCCCCTACTCGATCCTCTCTACTTCGAGCGCCCCGCTTCCCAGTAGGTCTATCAACTGGTCGCGCAGTTGCCTGCTATAGCGCACTGAGACCTCCGGCAGCTCGAGGCGAACCCTCTCGTCGCCGTTCGCAGCTATGCACAGGTCTACCTGGTCGCCGCCTTTGTTGTGGTTGAGGAGCAAAGTGTACACCCTCTGCAGCATCTCCAGGTCACGCTCGTCGTCGCCACACCTCCGGATGGTTAAGCAAAGGCGGTGGCGAGCTCCGTTCCGGGGTGCGCTTGATGGACGAGAAGCGCCGTTGGCGTCAGGCGAAGAGCTGACGGTGGCGGGCCAGTCGGTGCGCGGCATGGTTTGGGATCCTACGCCCGCTGAGGCAGGGACGGGAGAGCTCCCCCAGCGTGCAGCAGGGTTGTCGTCAACTTCGTCGCACGTATCTTCGCCATCCAGCGCCGGATCTGGTGTGAACACGGAGATGTCGTCGCAGATGACCTGAACGCGCTCGCCCCGGGCGTCGACTTTCCCCCGCACGAGGACGATGGCGTCCTCTTCCCAGAGGGCCTTGGTGCGCTCGTACACCCTTGGAAAGGCCACCATTTCGATGCTGCCCTGCAGGTCCTCCAGTGTCGCCGTGATCATCGACTCACGCTTCTTAGTGATCAGTCTTCTTATCCCGCGCAGCACGCCCGCAAGGTTGACCTTTTGCCCGACCAGTTCCTCGCCAATCTGGCCGCAGGCCGTCACCTCGTCCCTCAATTGCACGGCAAGCCGCTGCAGCGGGTGCTCGGAAACGTACAGCCCCAGCAGCTCTTTTTCCCAGGCCAGTTTGTCTTTTGCCGTCGCGTCTGGAACGTCCGACTGTGTTACGGCGATCAGCTCGGTTTCGCTGCCGAGGAAGTCGAACAGGCTCGTCTGCCCACTCTCTGCTGCCCGCTTGGCCTGCTGACTGAGGCCCAGCATCCGATCCACCGAGGCGAGCAATTGGCTTCGTTTGCCCAAACAGTCGAACGCTCCCACCTTGATCAGACTTTCCATAGTGCGTTTGTTCACGGCGCGCAGGTCCACTCGCTGGCTGAAGTCCTCGATCGAGCGGAAGGGTCCTTCACCGCTTCGCGCGCTCGTGATGGCCTCGATCGCCCCGTCGCCCACGTTCTTGGTGGCGGCGAGGCCGCAGCGAATACCGCGCCCACGGTGGTCGCCCTCGATCGAGAACCCCCGCTGGCTGCGGTTGACGTCCGGCGGCAGAATCTCGATGCCGAGCCGGCGGCACTCCGCGATCGTGGTGGCCACCTTCTCCGAATTCCCCATCGCCGTGCTCAGCACCGCGACCATGTACTCGGTCGTGAAGTTGGCCTTGAGGTAGGCCGTCTGGTAAGCCAACATGGCGTAACAGTAGGCGTGAGCCCGATTGAAAGCGTAGCCCGCGAAGGGCTCGATGACGTCGAAGATGGCGTTCGCGTCCTTCTCGGAGGTGCCGTTCTTCCTCGCACCGGAGATGAAGTTGCCCCTTTGCTTGCGCATCTCCTCGGGGATCTTCTTGCCCATCGCCTTGCGCAGGATGTCGGCCTGGCCCAGCGAGTAGCCCGCAATGGCCCTGACGATCTGCAGCACCTGCTCCTGGTACACGATCACCCCGTAGGTGTCTTCCAGTATCGGCTCCAGAGCGGGATGCGCGTACTCTATCGGCTTCAGGCCCTGTTTGCCTTCGATGAACTCGGGAATGTGCGCCATCGGTCCAGGGCGATAGAGGGCGACCATTGCCGCCAGGTCGCCCACGCTGGTGGGCTTCAGTTGCTTGATGTAGTTGCGCATGCCGACGCCTTCAAGCTGGAAAATGCCCGTTGTCTCGCCCGCTCCCAGTATCTCGAACACCTTGGGATCGTCAAGAGGCATCCTCTGTAGCTCTACCTCGACGCCACGTGTTTGCCGAATGATGTCGACGGCGCGCCCCAGGATCGTCAGGTTGGCCAGGCCGAGGAAGTCCATTTTCAAAAGCCCGATCTTGGCCAGCGTGTTCATAGGGTACTGCGTCATCACGCCGTCTTCGCCCTTGCTGACGCGCTGCAGCGGCACGTGATCGGTCAATGGGTCGCGCGAGATGACGACTCCGGCGGCGTGGGTCGAGGCGTGGCGAGCAACGCCCTCGACGCTGCGCGCCGTGTCCACGAGCTTCCGGGCCATCTCGTCGGCCTCGTACAGCTCCTTGAGTTCCTGGTTGTCCGCCAGCGCCTTGTCGATGGTGATGCCCACCGGCAGCGACGGCACCAGCTTGGCCACCCTGTCCGCGAAGGCGTAAGGCATCCCCAGCGCACGTCCGACGTCGCGGATGGCGGCCCGCGCGCCCAGCGTTCCGAAAGTGATGATCTGGGCCACGTGGTCCCGCCCGTACCTCTGAGCGGCGTACTGTATCATCTCGTCGCGGCGATCGTCGGCAAAATCCATATCAATGTCCGGCATCTCCCGCCGCTCGATGTTCAGAAACCGCTCGAAAACCAGCTTGTTGGCGATGGGATCGACGTCGCCGATGCCCAGACAGTGACAGACGATGCTCCCGGCCGCCGAGCCACGGGGGCCGAAGAGGATGCCCTGGGATCGGGCGTAGGTCACGAAATCGGCCACGATCAAGATGTAGACAGCAAACCCGGTCTGCTCGATCACCGAAAGCTCGTAGCGCAGTCTGTCTTCGATCTCGGTCGTGATGCGCTCGTAGCGACGCTTCAGCCCGTCGCGACACAGCCTTTCCAGATACGTGTTGGGCGTGTACCCTTCCGGAATGTCGAACTGCGGCAGGTGCAGCCGGTTGAAATCCAGCTTCAGGTCGCACTTCTCGGCGATGGCCCGCGTGTTGGCGATGGCCTGCGGCACCTCTTCGAAAAGCGCGGCCATCTCCTCGGGAGAGCGCAGGTAGAACGTCTCGCCGGTCATGCGCATCCGCTTGGGGTCTTCGATCGTCGTATTGGTCTGAATGCAGAGCAGAATCTCTTGGGCGTAGGCATCTTCGGGCCCGACGTAGTGTACGTCGTTGGTGGCGACGACGGGGATGTCCAGCTCACGCCCGATGACCAGCATCTCCTTGTTGATGGTGGTAAGCTCCGGGATCGGGTGATTCTGCAGCTCCAGGTAGAAATTCCCCTGGCCGTACACCTCCTTGAACCAGACGGCGGTACGGCGTGCGCCGGCGAGGTCGCCGCTAAGGATCTGGCGGGGAATCTCACCCGATCCACAGGCCGTGAGGGCGATCAAGCCGTCCCTGTGCTCGGCCAGGAGCTCTCTATCCACGCGTGGCTTGTAATAGAACCCCTCCAGATGCGCCTTACTCGCCAGTTGTAACAGGTTGCGGTATCCGGTCTGGTTGCTGGCCAGCAGAATCAGATGATATGGGCTGGCGTCGATCTTCGGCCTGCGGTCAGAGCGTCTGTTTGGGGCCACGTAGACCTCGCAGCCGATAATGGGCTTGACGCCCAGGTCTTTGGCGGCCATGTAGAAGTCGACGGCCGCGAACATCACGCCGTGGTCGGTTAGCGCCAGCGTGTCCATCCCCAGCTCCTTCGCCCGCTTAAGCAAGGCGTCGACGCGGCCCAGGCCATCAAGCAAGGAGTATTCGGAATGGACGTGGAGATGCGTGAAGTCGGCCAAAGAAGTCTCCGGATCGTAGTTGCGGTGCTACCAGAATTATAGCATGAGTGGCAGGCGAGTAGTTGAGTTTTTATGTCTCGTGAGGAAAATTGATTTGGGTAGCCAGGCGCACAACCCAAGCGGCGCCATTCCGTTCGTACGCTCGACATCCCGTTGGCTGCCCGATTGCATTGTGATTCAGAGCGCACGCGTTCCTGTAGGGGCAACCCTGCGTGGTTGCCCCTGCTCGTTCGACTAAGAACGAAGCTCGATGCTCAGGAAAAATCTGCTGTGGCGAGCGTCCTGTCCCCTCTCCCTTTGGGAGAGGGTTAGGGTG
>JACQUC010000199.1 GCA_016210495.1 Chloroflexota bacterium | reverse complement strand
TGAGACCGCCCTCACCCTAACCCTCTCCCAAAGGGAGAGGGGACTAGCCCACTCCCAGAGGGTGGGGATGGACGTCTCGGTGGGCAAGTTGGGGGTGATAGCTTTGCACGGGTCGAGGAATGGAAAGACTCGCGCGCACGATCGGTCGGCGTATGTAAGCGGGGAGTACGCCAGGTACTTTCGGCCGGAAGAGGGCGGGGGCGTCTTCACCGAGCTCTATCGCCAGAAACTTGCCACGGTTCTCTCGCTGGTGGGAGGCGAGGGCATGCGCGTGCTGGACATTGGAGGGGGTATGGGAAGGATGTCTGTGCCGCTGGCCCGATGGCGGCATCGAGTCGTCTTGGGCGACATATCCTGGCAGGTGCTTCAAAACGCCCATGGCGAGGCAGTTGACGGCCTCGCCTGCGTAGTGAGCGACGCACAAGCTCTGCCGTTTGACGACCATACGTTCGACTACGTCCTGGCCATCGATCTGCTGGTGCACCTCGAAAAGCCCCAGGCTGCGCTCGGCGAGATCGCTCGCGTGCTCCGTCCAAACGGGAGCCTGATCGTGGACTCGACCAACGGCAATCCATTGTGGACGCTGTTCTACCCTGGGTACGTTGGAGCGAGCCCGCTGCGCTGGGCGCAGACGATGCTACACGGGGGCGTGCTTCCCGAATGGCAGGGAACGGTGAAGCATTATCGACACGCTGAGTTTGCCAGGATGCTGGCAGGGGCCGGATTTGTCGTGCTGAGGGAATTTTGCTACGGGCCACGATTGTGTCCGAAATGGAATCTGGCGGTGGCTGGAAAGGCCGAGGGGTTGGGAATGACGGTCGAGGGGGGTCGGTGTGCATAGCAGGAAGCGAGGAAGAAACATTGGACGGGGCAACCACGCAGGGTTGCCCCTACAGTGGGACGGCGGGAGCGTCGTCCCGTACGAGGAGCAGGATAGATTGGAGAGCGGGAGGAAGGTCTTGTGAGGGTGATGTTGATCGACCCGCCGGGTGCGAATAAGGGACTGAACACGGGATTGGCTTATCTGGCCGGGGCCTTGGAATCGGGAGGGCACGAGGCAAGCGTGCTGGATCTGAACAATCTCACGCCAGGGCGGCTGGGGGGTGCAAACCCGAGTGTTCCGGCCGAGGTCTGGAGGCGAGAGCTTGGCCAGGCGCTCGACGGATTTGCCCCGGGGCTCGTGGGGGTCTCGGTGAAGACGTTCACCTCGAGGGTTGCCGCCGAGATCATCGCTACGGTACAGCGGATGCGGCCGTCGGTTACGCTGGTGGTGGGAGGGCCCCACGTGACACTGGACGGGGCTCGTTATGTTCAGGAAACTGGGGCGAGCATAGGGGTAATTGGGGAGGGAGAGATGAGCGTGCCCGAGATTTGCCGTGCAGTGGAGCGTGGAGAATCACCCGATGACATCAGAGGTATCGTCTGGCGGCGAGGAGACGAGATCGTCGTGAACGAGTCGCGGCCGGCCCTACGCGACCTGGACGAGTTGCCCTACCCAAGCTATGGGGTTCTTAGCTCGGTGCAGCGCCAACCTACGATGTTGCACGAGTATCCGCTGCTGACCAGTCGGGGCTGTCCCTTCTCCTGCTCTTACTGTTCCATGCCGACGCTGATGGGAAGGCGCTGGCGAGCGAGGTCGCCGGCAAACGTCTTCGGCGAGCTGCGCAAGGCCGTCGACGAAACTGGCGCCAGCTCTTTCACTATCGTCGACGACAACTTCACGCTGGACATCAGCCGGGCTGAGGCCATCTGCGACGCCTTGATCGCGGGTGGCCTGGCGATGCCCTGGAGCAGCCAGAACGGCTTGCGGGCGGACCGACTCACGGCGACTCTGATAGAGAAGATGCGTAGGTCCGGCTGCTACCACGTTTGGATCGGCATCGAAAGTGGCGATGAGGAGGTTTTCAAATCAATCGACAAGGGCGAGAAGCTCGAGCACATCAAGGCGGGCATACGCGCGCTGCAAGCGGCCGGCATCAAGGTAGGAGGGTTCTTCATCATAGGACTGCCGGGCGCCACACGGAAATCGGACCTGAGATCGCTAGGTCTGGCGAAGGAGCTGGGCATCGAGGCGTGGTGGTTCAATTTCGTGCCCTACCGGTACACGAGGGCCTGGGACTGGGTCCAAGATCACGGGACCGGACTGAGATCGTCTGAGGGCACGCCGCAGTACGGCAGCGTGCGGATGGAGCCCGTTTTCGAGACGCCCGAGTACTCACGAAAGGAAAGAATCGCCACCTACCAGGAAGTACACGTGCGCCTGGGCTACTTCGAGCGGCTGGTAGATCCCAGTGCAACCTCGTCGGCCAGGGTCGCATATTTGCTCAAAGTCGTACCGCGCTACGGCCCGGCCGCCGTGCTGAGCCTGGCGCGCTATCAGGTGGCAAACCTTGTTCATCACATCTGGCGAGGACTTGGACTGCAAGGTGCATCATCGGGCGGCGAAGTGACCGAAACGGTAGAAAACGCCACCTCGCAGAACTTGGCGCCCAGCCCGATCCGGCCGTTGGAGGAGCAATGATCGAGCTCGTCCAGAACCAGGCGCTCGTCGACACAGCAGGCGAGTCGATGCGGACCGGTATCAAATCGAACGAGATACCGCTGCGCCAGGTGAACATCGAAGGCGAAGCCAGGGCCGATCTGCTGCCAGCGGCCGCGCTGACACCTCCAAAGCTCCACACGTCGCTTTGCCAGGCAAAGGTGGACGGCATAATGGTTCATGGGATCGTGATAACGACAATAGAGGATTGCGCCACCCTCGGGAGGTCGGCAGCTTGGGGTCAAGATTCTCAAGTGCACAGAGATCTGGCAACTGGTCCAGTAGGACGACGCCGTTATCAAAACGGTGCTTTCCTCGGCAGGAGATTCTGGCCTCCGAGTGGCCAGGTAGTGCCCATCGGGGCCATCCTCGACGCGCCAGTTGCCGGAGATGACCTTCCACTCGCCGTGCCAAAACGTGGGAAAGCGCCGAAGTCTCAGGCCGCGACTGAAATCGTCGTAAAAGGATAGCGTGCTCATACGAGGATTGATTATACCATACGTGAGGTTGGCTGAATGAACAGGGCAGTCGGGCAGAAAGCCATAGCAGGGGCATTCTGGATGCTCTGTTCCTTCGGCTTCGCCAAGGTCGTAGGGCTTGCAGCAAACATAGCACTGGCTCGATTGCTCTTTCCAGAGGATTTCGGGGTCTTCGCCATCGCGGCAGCCGTGGTAGGGGCAGTTAGTGCCCTGGGAGACCTGGGAACGGGAGCGGCCGTGATTTACGAGCAGGAGGCAGAGGCAGACCACACCAACAGCGCGTTCTGGCTAAGCATGCTGGCCGGCGTGTTGCAGTCGGTGGTGGTGATAGTCAGCGCGCCGTGGATCGGCGAGCTATATGGCAATCACCTGCTTGGAGAAATCCTGATGGTGCTGGGCGTAGTCTTCGTCATCACGGCTGCAGGCGAAACTCATCAGATGTTGCTGGCAAGGGAGCTAAGGTTCAAACCCAAGGCGTTGTTGGAGCTAGTTCCGGGCCTGTCTTCGGCGGCCATCTCGGTCGTCGCCGCCTTCCAGGGCTTGGGCGTGTGGAGCCTCGTAGTCGGATTGGTCCTCGGAAGCGCACTGGCCAGCGCACTCGCGTGGTTGTTGGTGCCGTGGCGTCCCTTCTTCCGCCTGAGTGTCACTCACGCGCGGGCAGTCTTCCGCTATGGACGATCTGTTATGGGGCTAGGCCTCTTGATCTTCCTCACTGACAACGTCGACTACCTGATCATCGGACGCATTCTGGGGCCAGCGCCGCTGGGGCTTTACTCGCAGGGATTCCGATTGGCTACTTATCCGGAGACGACCGTCGTATGGGCGGTACAGAAAGTTGCCTTTCCGACGTTTTCCAAGCTGCGGGACAACCAGGAGGCGCTACGGTCAGCATTCCTGAGAGCGATCCGCTTTCTAGCACTCGTGAGTCTTCCCGCGCTGGCGCTCTTGATGGTCTTATCGCCGCAGCTCATTCCGGTTATCTACGGGAGCAAGTGGGCGGCTATGGTGGTGCCGGCGCAGATCTTATGCTTCATGGGGATGGCCAGATCGGTGACCGCGGTCAGCAGGGAGATGCTAATGGCAGTGGGGCGTCCCGACATAAGTCTCAAATGCAACCTGGTTGTCCTGCCTCTGGCGACAGCTGGGGTGATGGTGGGCACGCAATTTGGCATTGAAGGAGTTGCCGTGGCGATGACCGCGTTCCTATCGGCGGGCTCGGTGACCCTCCTGCTGCTGACTAACCGGGAGATAGACCTCGCCCACACGAGGGTGTTTGAGGCTTTGCAGCCAGGGATCACGGGCTCGCTGGCGATTCTCGCGGGGGTGGGTCTGTTTCAGGGATTCGGCGCGGCCGCCCTTGAGGCAAATGAGGTGTGGACGCTTGTCTACTCTATATTGCTCGGCTGCGCGCTGTACGTTGCCAGCCTGCTGGTATTCAGTCGTCGGACGGTGGCAGAAGCGTGCGCAATTGCGTTGTCTTTCAGAAAGGGGCGTGAGAACGAGCTGTGGACCGGACTGGCGAGATAGGCAAGGGAGGGCACGGAGGCGATGATCTCGATCGTTGTGTGCACTAAGAACAGGCGGCCCGCGCTAGGCAGGTGCATCGAATCGATAATCGATCTTTGCGACGACGGGCATGAGGTCGTGGTCGTCGACAACTCCGTCGCACCCGATCCGGAAATGGTGGCCTGTTGGGGCGGCCAGGTCCGATACGTTTGGGAAGCCAGGCCCGGCTCGGGCTTTGCCCGAGGAGCGGGCGTACGTTGCTCGCAAGGCGAGTTCATAGCCATGACCGACGACGACTGTGTGGTCGATCAGGACTGGATACGCTGGCTAACGCTCGGGTTTCGCGACGAAGGCGTGATGTGCTGCACCGGGCACGTTGCCGCATTGGAGCTCGAAACTCCGGCCCAGATGATCCTGGAGACGCACTGTAGCTACAGCAAAGGACGGGCGCCAAAGGTATTTGGCGGACCTGCCGGCGCCTACGCGTGCCTCATCCCCCAGGAAGTTGGCACAGGCGCCAATATGGCGTTCCGACGCAGCGCCTTCGATCGAGTGGGCACGTTCGACGGCGCGCTCGGCGCCGGCACGCCCGCCGCAGGTGGAGAAGAGCTCGACATCTTCTCGCGAATCCTGCGAGCTGGAGGCAAGATAGCCTACGAACCGAGGGCCGTGGTGAGACACGCCCATCCTAGAGATTACGGTCAACTGAGACATACCTTCTTCAACTACGGCACAGGGTACAACGCTTTCATGTTGAAGCTTATTCTGACGACGAGAGAGATGTCGGCGTTCAAGGCTGCTTATGGACGGACGCTCTTCTGGTACCGATGGACGAAGCGAAGCTTGCGATGTCGGCTGCGGGGTATGCCGCACATGCCGCTGGACCTCCAGGCGGCTTATCTGCTGGGAAGTATATATGGGCCTATCGGCTATGCAAGATCGGTGGAGAGAGCCAGGCGGCTTGTGGCGGGCGGCTATGGGATGGGTGAGGACACCCGATGGTGGTCGGCGCAAAATGGTGGTGATGCCCCTCCCCATCCGGGGCGGACAGAGACGTCCGCCCCTACAGTTGGATCGAGGATTGTTGCGGGCTGCACGTTGCTTGCCGGTCGTCCAGACACGACGTCTTCAAGCATAATGCCCTGGCACGCGAGCCGCACGGCACCGAATGGGAAGGCGAGAGGGGGGATCATTAGGCGAATGCGTGGCAGTTTGCGCGGGCAGTTCCTGGAAATATATTCGCGGATCTCAAGCAGTCTTCCCGGCGGCTTCGCCCTACCACCATTGCAGGTGATCTTCGAGCTCACTCACAGGTGCAACCTATCGTGCACGATGTGCTTCATCTATCGGGAGATACACCAAAAGCAGGCTCCATGGACGAGAAACGAGCTGACTCAGGAAGAGATCACCGCGGCTATCAAGCAGTTTCCGCGCACCACACGCTTCACGTTCACAGGGGGCGAGCCTTTTGCACGCAGGGACATCATGGGTGTCTTGAAGGCTGCGCGCGAGTCACACCGTTGTGGGGTTGGGACGAACGGGACGCTGTTGGACGAGACGCGATGCCGAGAGATCGTCGACCTGGGCATCGACTTCGTACAGGTCTCGTTGGACGGTCCTGAAGAGGTGCACGATCTGGTCCGGGGCAGCAGAGGGGCTTTCAGGCGCACGGTCCAGGCGATTGAGCGGATTCAAGAGCTGAAGGTTTCCCGCAAGCTTAGACGCCCCTGGCTCTATGTAAACTGCACGATAACCTCGGCAAACGTGCATACCCTCGATCGGGTGGTCGAGATAGCCGACCAGTTGGGCGTTGAGTACGTGACACTCCAGGTGGTGTCCAGCGCCGTCGACAACTCGGGAGTGCTGGTCGACGACGAGCTGGAGGAGAAGATCAACGCAAGGCTGAAGTTAGAGGCGCTGGACGTCGGCGAGCTGGCGCGGCAGGTGAGCCGCATCGAGCAGCTCAAAGGGCGCGTTGGCCCGAAGGTATCCTTCCAGGGGAGAATGAGCGCCAGCGAGGTACTGGCCTATTACGAGGGCACCCTCGACCTCGCCGAGGAGCGGTGCATCTTTCCGTGGGTAAACGCATGGATATCGCCGTACGGGCAGATGTTTCCATGCTTTGGCTACGCCGTCGGACAGCTAAAGGAGAGCAAGAGCATGGCAGTCTGGAACAGCGAACGATTCCGCAAATTCAGGATAAGACTGCGGGAAAAGGGAACTTTTCCAGGATGCCTCGGATGCTGCCATATGCGAAGGCACGGAGGGTGGTAAGGATGACAGGTGCTCTGGTTGAACCCATAAAGCCGGAATCCACAGGAGACAGGCGACTGCGCATCGCGATGGTCGCCCCGGAGCGCTTTCCACTGCCGCCTCGCGAGGAGTTCGCCACGGCGATCGAGTTCCTGATCCAGGAAATGAGCCAGGTGCTATCGGAGCAGCACGACGTGACGATATTCTCGGTGGCGAAGCGGACGGGCGAGAACGGGGCCGCCGATGGCATCGCCTACTGCTACACGCCCGTTACGCTCGTCGACACCCGGGTGCTCCCCCTGCTGTACCGGGTGGGGCGGCGGATGCTCGATCCCACCCTGCACTACTGGCAATCCATCGGGTATTACGGAGTCTACGCCGCCCGCCTGGCGCTCAAGATTCGCGCAGGGAAATTCGACATCGTCCATCTGTTCAACATCCTTCAATTCGCACCGTGGATACGGCGATTTGCCCCCGACAGCAAGGTAGTCTTCCACATCGCCTGGCACGGGCTTTCGAAGCGGGAGGATTACTTCGGCTACTCTGTGCTTCGCACCGAACTGGCCGAGCGGTGTTTGAGTGACGTGGACACGGTGATTGGGTGTAGCGATTACTTGCTGCGGGGCATCCGGGAGCGGTTCCCGGAGCACGGGCACAAGCTGTTCTGCGTGTACAACGGGGTCAAACCCAGTCAGGTGGGCGAACGAAGAGAATTGAATGCTTTGATTGTGGCCGACAGGGAGGCGACGGTCATCTTCGCGGGGAGGATTGTTCCAGAAAAAGGTCTGCACACGTTGCTGAGGGCAATGCATCTGGTCGTTCGACAGATCGCCAACGCACGACTTCAGATCGTGGGTGTGAGCTGGCGCCCGGGCGCCGAGTTCTCGGGATACGAGGGTGAATTGCAGCGGTTGGCACAGGGGCTGGAGGATCACGTCGAGTTTCTCGGCTGGAAGTCGCGGGCTGAGTTCCCGAAAACGCTGGCCAGCGGCGACGTGTACGCCTTCCCCAGCATCTGGGAGGAGCCGTTCTCCATGTCGTTGCTGGAGGCGATGGCGGTAGGTCTGCCGGTGGTGGCCACGGCCACCGGAGGCACACCGGAGCTGATTCATGACGGCGTCAACGGTTTTTTGGTACCGCCGGACGACCCGGACGGCCTGGCAGATCGCTTGCTCATGCTGTTGGGCAACGCGACGCTGAGACGAGAAATCGGCGACAGCGGACGCCGTCTTGTGAGCGAGAGGTATTGCTGGCAACGCATAGTGGGCGAGGTGGTGGCGGTTTATTGGCAGACTCTCGGCGATGGAAGGGACGTTTCAAAGACAGGCGTGGGCCCCGCCCCGCGCAGGCTAAAGCGTGCGTCTACGGGGCCTGCGGCAACAGAGCCTGCGGCAATGGCCGGCGGGGATGGGTCTGCACGCGGGTCCGGAGGTGATTGACGTGCGGTGTCTTGTGACAGGTGGCGAGGGCTTCATTGGCTCGCATGTGGTAGACAGATTGTTCCAAGAGTGCCATGAGGTGAGCGTTTTGAGCCGGTCACGCAGCCCGTTTCGCGAAGAATTGCCTTATGTCAAGTATATTTGGGCCGATATGAATGATCGAGCGGCGCTGCAAAGTGCCGTAGTCGGGGTCGAAGTCGTGCTACACCTGGCGTGGAGCACCCTGCCGAAAAGCTCGAACGACGATCCATCTTTCGACGTCGAGGACAACGTGGTCGGCACCATCAGGCTGCTGGAGCACTGTGTAAGTGCAAAAGTGAGGAAAGTCGTCTTTGCCTCATCCGGGGGGACCGTTTACGGGGTTCCCCGCGAGACGCCTATACGTGAGGGGCATCCCACGAACCCAACTTGCTCCTACGGCATCTCCAAGCTGGCGGTGGAGAAGTACCTTAGCCTCTTCCATCGCCTCAATGGATTGGATTGGATCAGCTTGCGTTGCTCGAATCCCTATGGGGAACGCCAAAATCCGGCGAAGCTCCAGGGTGCCATCACCACCTTCCTGCAAAAGGTAGCGAGCGGTGAGCGCATAGAGATCTGGGGCGACGGAAGCGTCGTTCGCGATTACGTGTACGTGGGGGACGTGGCAGACGCATTCGTGCGCGCGGCGACAGCCCGGCATCCTCCCTGCATCGTAAATATCGGGAGTGGTCGAGGATTGAGTCTGAACGAGGTTGTCGCGCACGTTGCCGATGTGACTGGTCGAGGAACGCAGGTGCGGTGGACAGAAGCGCGCAGCCTCGACGTTCCAGTGAACGTCCTGGACATCAATCGTGCGAGGCAAGTATTGGGATGGTCTCCCACGACGGATCTGGTAGACGGGGTACGGAGAACTTGGACGTGGATAAACAGCATAGATTGGCAGAGGAAGAAATCGGATGGCACGGCAGTTGAAAAGGAGCCTGCTCCTATATTTGTCACCATTCGACAACCCACATAAGAACGCCGTGGCGGCCACGCTGGCCTGGCTGGCCAGAGAGCGTGGGATGATCTTCGACGCCTATTACGATGCATATCGCCTCGGGGTCCATTACGGGGGCGGGGACCCTATTTCGCTGCCGTTTGGGCATCTTACCGGTAGCCTTGTCGTCGGGGGCCGCCACCTGGAGCAGTTCTATTTCTTGGCGCACAAATTCAAGGTCCATATCGTCATGCAGGGAGATAGCCTGATGGGGTCGGTGGCCGCGAACCTGGACGTTCATTTTGTCGCGCGGGCGCAAAGCGTCACGGCGCTGTATCAGGACGTGTTCGAGTTCTTTGAGCGACCGCTGCCCTCGGAAGTCGTCGTAGTGGACTCGCGACCGGTGGACAGGTTACAGGGGCTGGACGCCTACTTCTATCCGGAAATCTACTTCCGCAAGTTGCTGGGCGTCGAGGCATCCATCTCTGAGGGCGAATTGCGGTCGTTGCTCAGTGGGAACGTGAAGCTATGCCTGGCCGCGGTGGGTGACAAGCGCTGGGAAGACTTACCGAACGGGGGCTGTCTTGCCGAAACGATCGACAGGCTCGAGGCAAATGATAGCTTCCGCTCGGTCACGGAAAGGTTGGCCAAACGATGGCTACACGAGGCCTCCGGTTGGCTGTTGGGAGATCCGGTCCTAGTTTCCTACTGGCTGCCGCGCGCCTGCGAAGAAGGGCTACTGCCGATCTACGGGCAGCCGCAAACCACGGTGATCGAGGCCGTCTCCACAGCGCTCAAGGGCACGGGAAGGGTAGTACTGGGGCGACAGTTTGACGACCGGGATTTCTTCGCTTTGTCTCGGAGGGACCAGTGCCTGCAAGTAGTCGATCCCAGCCGTCCTCCCTTCTCGTCGATCAAGCACGCCGAGTACAACTGGAGTGAGGTAGCCAGAGGGTTCTTCGACGAAGAGCCTTCGGACGAGCTGCTCAGATCCTATGCGGAGAATAACAAGGTCCTCGTCTCGATTGTGTTCTGGTCGGGGATGATACGCGAGCTGGAGAATCTGTATGCTCTCACCGACCTGGTGGCGCTCACGAAGCTGAGGTCCGGACTGGTGCTGACGGCCCAGAGCTTCGAGTATATGCGGCACTCGCCGTTGGAGCTGTTGACGGTACCTCTCGACAGGGGTGGGGTCTACCCGTGTCTAGAGCCTTTGCTCGGGAGCTGCGGCATCGGCGTGGCGATCGAGTCGCTGATGTCGCCAGGGCGGCTGGAGGAGAACCTCAAGCTTGCAATGGGACGCATACGGGAACTCCTGGGTAGGGAAGATCTGCTGCCCCGGGGTTGGTGGGCGACGATGGACGCGCCTATGATGGAGCTTCCCTGGCATCGGAGGCCGCTTCCGCTGCGTGTGCGATCCGATCCGCCGTACGTTCGCTTGAGGTACAGGCCCAACGGGTACAGACCAGTCCCAGCGGATCACGCCAGCGGCAACAGGAACGGCAGGACGCTCAGGCAGAAATTCGGCAGCGTGATACGTGGAAGCAAGCTATCACGGTTTCTGGAGGAGTATCGCCCGTATGACTACTACCGAGCCGGCGGCATCGACGGGCGCGTAGTGAGAGCGGTGAAGTCGGCGGGCCTAGAGTACATGCTCACGAAATCAGGTTTTGGCGTGCCGCGCGCCCAGTACCTTGATGATGGCTTCATTGCACTCAACTATACAGTTGGCAGGTGGGATGGGTGGACGCCTTTCCTCACGATCAACGACGTTTCCGATCTGCAATCGGCGGAGAGAAAGGCTCTACGGAACAAAGCGCCCGGGTGGATCCTGGGAACGCTCGACTCGTGTCTGTGGACGTTCAGTGGCCCTCTCTGGGAACGAAGCGGACGGCTACTGCTGATTGCCAGGTACGTGGCCGGGGGCGGAGATTCCTCCAGGCTGGTTAACGTCACTCCACACGCGATCGCGAGATATGCGCGAATCGTCGAGGAAGGACGCCAGGTGTCTGTCGCAGGAGGGTCCGTGTGTGATTGAAGTATCCATCATCATCAGGGCGAAGAACGAGGAGCGATTGATCGGTAGGGCTTTGGAGGTGGTCTACGCGCAGACGAGAGACGATCTCGAAACGATCGTGGTCGACTCCGGCTCGACAGACGGAACACTTGAGATCGTGCGAGGGTTTCCGGCGAGGCTGATTCAAATGAGGCCAGAGGATTTCACTTTTGGCCACGCGCTAAACGTTGGCTGCCGTGCGGCAGAGGGCAGGTATGGCGTGCTCCTGAGCGCTCACGCGGTGCCGAACGACCGGCACTGGCTGGCACATCTCCTGGGCCCGTTTGTGGACGCAGACGTCGCGGCAACGTTTGGCTCTCAGCACGGGAGGTCGGATTCGGTGGCAACGCTGCCACGATCGCTTTCCAAGGCAATGACGCTGACGAGAGACAACTTTGGGCCGCACAACGCGGTGTGGGGCTTCAACGCGGCGAACGCCGCCATTCGGCTGGACCTGTGGCGGAGAACTCATTTCGACGAGCAACTACCCGCCAGTGAAGACAAGCTTTGGGCGTGGCGGCAGATACAGAATGGCTATCAGGTTGTGTACGTGCCGGAAGCATCCGTGTTCCACGTACACGAACTGACACCGCAGCAGGTGTACGAGAGGGCGTGGCACGAGCATCGGGCAGTAGCGGATTTCATGCCCGAGATCGAGTTTGGCTTGTCGGACGTGCTCAAGGGGATGGTGCGACTCCCGAGGCGGGGGCTCTGGAGAGACACAGAGCAGTGTGCGGGGCAATCCGGAGGCATGATCGGCAGGGCACGTTTTCTGAGCGAACGTCTGGCGTGCCGATTCATGTTTTACTGGGGTCTGTATCGAGGAGTCAAAGACGGTCGAGCGCTTAAGGCGGGGGCCCAGACGCAGCCGACCAGGAGGGCAACGTGAAGATTCTTCTTGTCGCGCCGCAGTGTCCGTTGCCGCTCCTGAATGGCATCCGCCTGCGAACCTTCCATCTCTTCAGCCGACTTTCGCAGCGGCACGACATTGCGCTGCTCACGTTTGCATCGCGGGACGACAGAAAGCAGCTACCTGCCTTGCGAGAGGTCTTTTCGGAGGTTCACCTGGTGCCGGAGGTCTATCGGAGCTCGATTCAGGACTATGCGATCGGCGCGTTGTCGACCGTGCCGTTCTACGTCAAAAGGATGGAGTGCGCTGAGATGGGGTTCCAGGTGAAGCGCCTCCTTTCGTCGGGGCGCTACGACATCGTGCACGTGAGCGATGCGCGAATGGCTGGCTACCTGGTCGGCTATCCGGGGCAAGCCAAAGTGGTGGACGCGTGCGACTGTCTTGCGCTACTCTATCGTCGAGCCTTCTCCCAGGCGCGGAACCTTAGCGAAAGACTAAACTACCTGCAGCTCTGGATCAAAACCAGAGCGTACGAAAGCCAGGTTTACACCAAGTTCGATCGGTGCATAGTTGTGTCCCGGGCAGATGCCGAGGCATTGCGTGCGTCGTCGCCTTCGTTGGCGCCGAAAGTGGTACCCAACGGCGTGGATACCGATTATTTTCGACCGTCGCCTAGGGCCTTGATTAATCAAGGCCCCACAGGGGATGTTGTGCCCGACAGCTTCGTTTTCGTGGGGGTGATGAACTACGCACCAAACGTAGACGCTGCCAGGTACTTTGCCGCCGAGATCCTGCCCAAGGTCGCCTATGAGCTACCGTCGGCATCATTTCGTATGGTGGGCCGAACGCCCACCAAAGAGGTCTTCGATCTGCTGGCGGCAAGCAACGTGCACCTGTTCGACGACGTGGACGACATCCGTCCTCACGTCTTGAAATCTGCGGTTTTCGTGTGCCCACTGCGCGTCGGAGCGGGAGTTAAGAACAAGCTTCTGGAAGCGATGGCGATGGGAAAGCCGGTTGTGGCCACGACACTGGCATGCGAGGGGCTGGAGGTGAGGCCTGGACAGGAGCTACTGGTGGCCGACGATGCAAACGATTTCGCAGAGAGTTGTGTGGGGCTTGTCCAGAGACCAGACAAAGGCGCCGAGATGGCAGATCGGGCAAGGCTGCTAGTCGAACGCAGGTATTCGTGGCAGTTAGGAGTGGAGGCCCTGGAGGCCACTCTGGCCGAGGTGACTTACGAACGGAGGATAGGTTTATCGCTCGCTTAGGCAGCGTCGCCCCACTTATCGACCAGGGGCAGGTGTGGTACATCGTGGTGATACCGGTGGCCTTGGCGATCGGAACGGCCGTATCGCTGTTACCGACGCTGTTGGCTTTCGCGCTGGTCGGGATGGCTGCTCTAGTGTTGATCTTCCTGTCCAACGCGCGCGTGGCGGTGCTTGCTTTGCTGGGAGCTCGGGCTTCGATAGATGTTCTACAAGAACGCAGCCTGTTCTCCGCCGGAGGCCAGCTAGAGATCAACGCGGCAGCAGCCATGGGGTTTGGCATCGTACTGCTCGGTTCGTACTACATACTGGCCAACAGGATAAACCCGCTCGATAACTCGGTTGCAATAGCCTACGTCGCGTTCCTGATCATCGGGCTGATCGGCTTCATGTTCTCGAGATACCCGGCGACGGTGCTGGCCGACTGGATGCGGGCCGCCAGCCTGCTCATCATCTTTACGCTTGTCTACCACCTCTTCCAGACGAAGGAGGACATCGTACAGGTGCTTTGGGCGATCGGGCTCTCCAGTGTCCTGCCCGTCGTGATGGGATCGTTCCAATTCGCGAGTGGTGGCGGGGTGAGCGTCGAAG
Organism: Chloroflexota bacterium; assembly: GCA_016210495.1. The sequence continues at coordinate 50,321 of JACQUC010000199.1, read as the reverse complement.
GGTTCGATCGCGTGTATGGGACGTTCGTGGTGCCACCAATCTACGCGTTCTATCTCGTGCTGCTTGGCCCGCTGCTGGGAGTGATACTGGCCAACACGCACCAGGGCTGGGCACGGGCTGCACTGGCTGCGTGGCTGGTCTTTGTGGCCGTGAATCTCTTTGCGACGTATACGCGGGGCGCTTGGATTGGGGCCGGACTTGCGCTCCTGGCAATGGGAGCTCTGCGGTTCAGGAAGCTGCTGCTGGTCCTGCCAGTCGCCGCGATAATTATCCTCGTGGCTGTTCCACAGGTAGCGGACAGGTTCGCGGACCTTGGATATGAGAAGGGTGAGGTGAGCTACAAGGAGGCGAACACCCTCGCCTGGAGGACCAAGTATTGGAGGGAGAAGGTGCTCGGTCTGGAAGGCGCGAATCTGCTGGTCGGCGCGGGTCTGGGCACGATTCGCAAGGCCAACGAAATGGACGCCCACAACGATTATCTCAGGTTGTTCGTCGAGACGGGGGCAATAGGGCTCCTAAGTTATCTAGTAGTGCTGGCCACCCTGGTGAATGCGGCCTGGCGGGCCTGGCGTAACGCGGCCGATTCCCTTAGCAGGGACATTGCAGTGGCCTTTCTCGCCGTTTACGTGGCTTACGTGGTGATGAGCTTCGCGGATAACATCGTGCTGAATCCGGAGCTCCAGTGGTACTTCTGGTCGCAGGCCGCGGTGGTGCTGGTGATAGCGAACGAAGGTTCGAGGCGGGTTGCGGGCCCTCACCCTAACCCTCTCCCAGAGGGAGAGGGGACTGGCGCGGGCCTTCAGCCAAGTTCTAGCGCCATAGACGGCATGTTCTTGAGGCGGAAGCCAGGGAGCGGACTGTGAGGGTGCTGGTCGGTAATAAGTTCTACTTTGAGCTGGGCGGAACTGAGAGGTACGTGTTCCAGTTGGAGCAGATGCTTCGGGAACGTGGTCACGAAGTGATCCCCTTTGCCACACGAGACCCGCGCAATAGGGATACAGCCTTCGAACGTTACTTCGTCGAGCCGGTCGACTACGATGCGCTGCTCGGCCGGGCGCGACCAGTGGCGGCAGTTCTGGCCGCGTTCCGTGCGATTCACTCCCAGGAGGCTAAGGCAAAGGTACAGAAGTTGGCCAGGGAAACGCGGCCACAGATCGCGCATCTTCACAATGTGTATCATCAGATATCGCCCTCCGTTCTGCCGGCCCTGCGGGAACTCGGTGTTCCGATCGTGCTCACGCTTCACGACCTCAAGGTGCTGTGTCCCGGCTACAGAATGTACAGCAATGGCAAGATATGCGAGAGGTGTGCATCGGGAGCCTTCTACCATGCGGCGCGGCACCGCTGCTTGAAGAACTCGCTCGCGGCAAGCCTCGTTGCCACCATCGAAGCATACGTTCACGCCGGGCGAAAGACTTACGAGCACAATGTAACGATCTTCATTGCCCCAAGCCGGTTCCTGATGTCAAAACTAGCCCGGTCCAGGTTCGGGACGGCTAGAGTGGAGTACTTGCCCCACCCCATCGACCTGGAGACCTTCAGGCCGGATCATGGAAGTCGCGGATACTTCGTGTACTATGGACGACTCGCCAGAGAGAAAGGAGTTTTGACTCTCCTGGCGGCAGCCGCTCGCTTGCGAGCGAGTCGCTTTGTGATCGCAGGCGATGGGCCGTACAGAGGAGAAATCGAGCGATGTGCCGATCGGCTCGGCCTGAGGAACGTCGAGTTCGTGGGCTTCCGAAGGGGCGAGGAGCTTCGCGCCATCGTGCGAGGCAGCGCCGCGACCGTCGTGCCTTCGGAATGGTACGAGAACGCGCCGTTTTCGCTCTACGAGTCATTTGCGCTGGGCAAGACGGTCGTAGCCAGCCGGATCGGGGGAATACCGGAGCTCGTGGATCACGGCGAAGACGGCTTGCTGTTCACGCCTGGAAACGACGAAGCGCTCGCCGAGCAGCTTTCATTCTTGTGGAATCATCCGTCTCTGGCGGTCGAGATGGGGAGGCGCGCCCGGAGCAAGGCCGAGTCGAACTGGGGCTTCGAGCAGCACTATGGGCGGCTGATGCAGGTGTACGAGAGCGCGATGAACTCATCAGCGTCTGGCTAGGGCGGTGTGCCGCTGCTCGGTGGTTGGTGCGCTTTATGGATAGGATTCGGTGCATCGAGTGGCCGGCCCCCGCCCCGGCGCACGCTGAAGCGTGCGGCTACAAGGCTGCGGGCAGGAGTGTGCGCTTGGCGCCAGATGCCAACTACAGGAGGGACTAAGTTTGGTTGATCCAGTCGACGCCGTGCTGGCCGTCAATTACCGGTGCAATGCGCGCTGCACCATGTGCCACATATGGGAAGCACAAACTAGCCAACAGCTTCCCCCGTGGATGTTTGCCGCGCTGCCGAGCACGCTTCGGACGATCAACGTGAGTGGGGGTGAGCCGTACCTACGGGAAGACCTGCCTGACGTGGTACGGGCTATTCGAACAGGTTGCCCGGGCGCCCAGATAACTATCTCGACCAACGGCATTCTTACCGAGAGGGTCGAGTCGATGACCAGGAACATCTTGAGGTTCGACCCGGGGATCGCGCTGGGTGTTTCCATCGACGGCATCGGCGAAAAGCACGACGAGGTGAGAGGGGTACGTGGGGCGTTCGGAAGGGCCGTCGACACGCTGAAGAGGCTCAAGGCCCTTGGGATCGACGACCTCCGCATTGCCTTCACCGCCTCCGCGGCAAATCTCACCCATTTCTTCGAGGTCTATCAGCTTGCCAGACGGCTGGACGTGCAGTTCACGTGCGCCGTGGCGCACAACTCCTCCCATTACTTTCGCACAGAGGGCAATTCAGGGCTGGATCGAAAGGTCTTGCGAAGCCAGATCGAGAAGGTTGCCGCCTGCGAGCTCAAGACGCTATCGCCCAAACGCTGGGCGCGGGCATACTTTGCCTCGGGCCTCTGCGCCTACATGGCGGGTCGAAGGCCTCTTCCCTGCGAGGCCGGCGGCGCCTTCTTTTTCTTGAGCCCGAATGGTGACGTCTATCCCTGCAACGTTCTGGAGGTGACAATGGGCAACCTCTATGAGACGCCCTCATTTGGGAGCCTGTGGTCATCCCAGAGGGCCGAGGCGGCGAGGAAAGCGGTAGCGAGGTGTGAGGCAGGCTGCTGGATGATCTGCACCGCCCGCACGGCGATGCGAAAAGCGCTCCCCAGAGTGGCGCTGTGGACCGCCGGCAAGAAGATCAGGGCACACATCGGCTGTAGCGTTGTCGACTGACCGGGCCAGGAGGAGGCTCATGAAGATCGCAATGGTCGGGGCGCGAGGCGTGGGAAATCAATACAGTGGCATCGAGACTCACCTGGAGGAGCTTTGTCCCCGCCTCGTGGGCAAAGGTCACGAGGTGACCGTTTTTGCCAGGTCTTACTTCACGTTGGCTAAAGAGTACAAGGGGGTAAGAGTTGTTCGTCTTCCCACGATAAGGACCAAGCATCTCGACACCCTCGTCCACTCCTTCATCGCAACTATGGCGGCGATTTGGAGCGACGCTGATGTAGTGCACTTTCACGCCCTGGGCCCTTCCTTGTTCGCGCCAATACCAAAAGCAGTGGGCAGAAGAGTGGTCGTCACGGTGCACGGGCTGGACTGGCAGAGGGAGAAGTGGGGACGATTGGCCTCCTGGTGGCTGAGACGCGGAGAGCATACTTCGGCCACAGTTCCCTCCGCGACGATCGTCGTTTCCCAGACGCTGAGGGACCACTATCGCGCACGCTACCCGTCGTGCAACATCCATTACATTCCCAACGGCGTTACCATAACGCCGCCAAGCCCCCCCCAGGAGATTGGTCGGATGGGTCTGGCAAGACGAGGGTACACACTGTTTGTCGGTCGCCTCACGCCCGAGAAAGGGTGCCACCTACTGATCGACGCGTACAAGGATCTATCCACCGAACGTAAGCTGGTCGTTGCGGGCGGCTCCGCCCATACCGATGGATATGTCAGGTCGCTGACCGAGCGGGGAAACGGTCGCGCCCTCTTCCTCGGCACCGTCCAAAAGGACTTGCTCGCCGAGCTGTATAGTAACGCTTATCTGTTCGTATTGCCCTCGCTGGTAGAAGGGCTACCTATCTGTCTTCTGGAGGCTATGAGCCACGGCCTTTGCGTAGTAGCGAGCGACATCGCGCCGAATCTGGAAGTGGTCGACCACTGCGGGCTGACATTTCCCGCCGGCGACTCCTACGCCCTTGCCAGCGTCCTTCGCGATGCGATGGCCGAACCTGACACGGTTTTGGAGCTCGGTTGCGCTGCCAGGGAACGCATAAGGCATTACTACAACTGGGAGAGCATTGCGGACCAGACCGAGGCGGTCTATCTGTCCATTCTAACCAGCTTCTAACCTGCCCCTAACTGCAATCATACTGCCATCTGCTAGCTTAGTACTTGACGACCCGATTGCCCCTAAGCTTGACCCAGGAGGCTGAGCCAATGTACAGGAGACCTGTTGTAGTGACCTTAGCCTGCGCCTTTCTGCTGGCATTGACACTGGCAGCTCTTGCAGGCACCGGTGGAGCGGCCAAGGATGGATCGGAAGCAGCGTTCTGGATATGGCCTACTGTGACGGAGACCTCACTCCCCGAGCAGGCCACGCAGGCTACTGCAGAGTACCTGAATTTCTTGAGATTGCGCGATGCGCAACAGGGCCTGATACCACTGCTGATTCACCTTCAAGCCAAAGGAGTCATATCCGAATTCGAGCTCGGCAGTATTCCTCCTTTCGTGAGCGTCCAGACAACGCTGTCGGAGTCTGAGCTCCGCGCGAAAATGCCGACGGGGATAAAGCTGGCGGCCGCGGACAAGCGCGACGAGGCCGAGAATCTGTCGGAGCTCAGGAGGACGCTTGCGAAGCCGGCGAGCGTGGCAGCCCAGGCAGCGCGGGTTGTAGTGTGGGAAACCGATAACTCGGTGAGCGGCAATATCGGCGTCGCGCAGCAGACCACCGTCACCATCACAGTATCGCCTGTCGCTGGGTCGGGGCGCACGGCATACTCGTTCACCACCACCAGCGATGCTACCGGCAGCTACCAGGCCACCGCGCCTCTTGCTCCACTGGAGAGAGACATTGCCGGAGGGGATACGGTCTCAGTCAGCGCCGCCGGAGCTGCGACCAGGAATGTCGTCCTCCCGACGATGAGCATCCAGCTCAACTTGGACACCCAGACCCTGTCGGGAACAAAGCCGGCTTGGCAGAACTCCTCGGCGTGGGTCTACGACTATCGAACCAAGAGCTTCGTCGGGCCCATCGCCGTGCCACCTAGCGGAACGACGTACAGCGTAGCCTCGACCGCTACGCTCAACCGTGCCGACTCCGCAACGCTCAACATCGTTTTCCCGAATGGCGACGAGGTCATTACTTACGCCCACTCCCCGTTTGTTCGTGTTTACTATCATCGCTACCAGACCTCCTCAAGCGACAAAGTGCAGGGCTACATGAACCCTTGGACGCAGTCCTCCTTAAGGGTTACAGATGCACAGAACCAGGTGAAGTACGAGGGGTATGTCAGCTCCAGCAAGATCGGCGAGTATTGGTGGAGCGCGACCGATTACGGTCTCGCCATAAAGGCGACGGACCGTCTGACGATCGGCGCACTGAGCCCGCTGGAGGTGGCAGAAATCACCATCGATGCCGACGTGGGTCGCGACGTAATTACCTCCACAATTTCTAGCGGACAGGAGTCGACGGCAAATCGCCTCGTCCGTGTGATGATAAATGAGGCGGAGCAGGCGACGAGGGACGGCACGACCGATTCCAGCGGTAGGGAGGCCATCGACTTCTCGACGGGTGCGCTGGATGGCTCGGACATAGACATCCTTTACGGCCACTTCGTTACAGTCTATTACGAGCACGCGAGCGGGCACCAATCGGTTGGGATATTTGACCTAACGGAGCCTACGCCTACGTCAACACCTACGGCGACGCCTACAAGCACGGGCACGCCTACGAGCACGGCGACGCCAACATCGACCCCGACGAGCACACCGACGTCCACGAGCACGCCGACGCCGACAGGTACGCCGCCGTCGGTCGGAGCTACGTACAGGCTTTTCATCCCTGTTTCGCTGAGGAGTCGCTAAAGCCGTGGAACGATGTGCGGTTACTGACACCGGCCAAGCGAGTATGGCCAGAGTCCTTACTCGAGTGGGACGCTGGATTGAGGTGGTCGAGGCGGCCGCGCGGCTACCCGCGGGCGCAGTTGTGCCACGGGATCTGGAGATCGTACTGACGCTGGCCTACGACCGGAACCGACGGTTGTACGTTGTGATCTCGGGGGACGTTCCGGATGCGCATCCGATCCCAGTAGACGAAGCAACGGCCACCGCGTTGATCGACCACGCTCTGGGGGGTTGGCCGAGCTGGCTACCCTGGCGGCCCGAAGCGGACGTCGAGGTGCAGCAACTCAACCCCAGAGAGTTGCTGGTGCTCCAAGGGGTCGCCGAGGGTATGACCAACCGAGCCATCGCGTCCAGGCTGCGAATAACCGAAAATACGACCAAGAGGCATCTCCAAAGCATCTTTGCCAAACTGGGGGTATCATCGCGCACGCAGGCGGCCATAGTCGCTCTCTCCAGAGGCTGGGTATGTCTCGGCCCGGCTCGCGTAGCCACATAGTACTGATTGTTGGTACAAAGTGGTTGTGATGCCCCACCCCCGGGCGGACAGCGACGTCCGCCCCTACGGATTAGCATTCAGCACGAGAAAATAGTACTATCCTCCGGTTGACTTTGGCCTTGCGGAAGGGGGCCAGGACGCGCGCCCAGGCTCCGTCCAGGTAAGCACGTGGCCAAATATTGCTATTGACCGAACCTCAGCATGGCCACTAGAATGCCCCATCGCAGGCATCGCGCAGCGAAGAGTTTGAATACGACGAGCGCGTTGGCTACCGGTCGACGTGTACGATGGCGACAGCACGACGTCAGGTCTGATTCTGTGGCCTTGATGAATCAAGGCCTCACAAACAAGCCTGACGTTGTGCCGCTGCTAGAGGATGTGGAGGTGGAATATGAGGTGGATGCGGGCCCTCTTAATGGGGGCAGTCCTCTCGGCGCTATTACTATTGGCACCCTTGATCTCGGGCTCAGGAAAGCTGCAAGCCGTCGAATTGCTCAGCGCACCGTTTTCACCGACAATGGCCGCGCCAGGCGGCACCGTGATCAACCCGGGCGCAGGCCTGGTGCACTATCCGTGGGGCAATCCCGCCGTGGAGAGCCAGCCCTACGTCAGTGGCAGGGCGGGAGGACCGTTCTGGAAAGACCTGGAGCCTTCTGAAGGCTACTTCAACTGGTCTGTGATGGAGAACTGGCTGGCGAACCTGCCGCCCGGGCGAAAGACTTGGCTGAGGCTGGACGCCTCTATGCGAGCCGACCAATCCCTTACTCCGGAATGGGTCTTCCAGGCCGGTGCGCGATGGGTGCCCTTCGTGGTGAATTCGTCTGTCAAAGTACCCGTTTACTGGGACCCGGTCTTCAAGGCTAAATGGGAAGCGGCCATCGCCGCCCTGGCCAGTCGCTACGACGGCGACCCTCGCCTCGCTGGCGTCGAGGTCAACGGCCAGGGGCATTACGGCGAAATGGTCCCCGAATGGGAGCGCATCTTCAACGGGGACAGGCAAACCTGGGTCAACGCCGGCTACAACGATCAGCTATGGATCGAACACCAGAAGTGGGCCATCGACATGTTCCTGAGATACTTCAAGAAGACTCCGCTGGCCATTCAAGTGGTCAACGACGGGGCGTTATGGGGCGCATCTCCTGCTCGTCCAGCTCTCGACTACGCGGTGCAGACGTACGGAATGAGGGTGTATCCCAAGTGGTCAGGACTGGGCCTAAACATGCGCGGTATGGACACGATGTTCCTGGACTATGTACCGTATACCGACGTGATCTTTGAGGAGAACCTGCCTTTCTCCGGGTCCGCCTGGGAGTATGGCCAGGTAGTCGACAAGGCGATCAGCGCCAGGGCAAGCGTGGTGTACGTGTACTGGTCGGAGTTCGATCCCGCGCAAAGCGGGGGAGTCGATTATCGGCCACAGTTGCAGCGCATGGCCCAGTATCTCGGTCCTCAGGTGTTCATCGCAGGATCGCAGGTTCCCCCCTCGACGGCCGTAGGCCAGCAGGTGCAGGTGCTGATCCGCTGGGGCAACCGGGGGAACCTTCCGCTCCGCGCGGCTCAGCGGGTGGGAGACAAGGACGTCGCCGTTTCGGCGACGGCGTTTGTCGACCTCGTGGCCGGAGATGGCACGACCGCTTACCACTACGACTACGTGCCGGGGGTGCCGACCACGCAATGGTACCCAAACGGCGTGGCAGAGGATTGGGTCTCTCTTACCGTGCCGGCAAGCGTTCCCGCCGGAACCTACGAGGTCCGCGCGGGCGTATACAATCCCCGGCCGTACGCAGCAGGGGCACGACTCAAACTGCTTAATACCGACTTGAACGATGGCTCCGATAGGTACCGCATAGGGACGCTCCAGGTCGCCTCATCAGGGGCACCGCCGATAACGGTACCGACTCCGACGGCGACATCGGCGCCAGCCCCGACCACTAATCTGGCCCGTGGTCGCCCGGCGGTAGCTTCGTCCATTGAGAACGCCGACCTCGCCGCGGCCAGAGCGGTAGACGGCGATCCGGGCACGCGCTGGTCGTCGAACAACAGCGATCCACAGTGGATCCACGTCGACCTGGGCGCCAGGTATGATCTCGGTAGGGTTGTCCTCAACTGGGAGACAGCCTACGGCAGGGATTACCAGATACAGGTCTCAGACGACGCGACCAACTGGACCACCGCATTCAGCAGGACGGGCGGCACTGGTGGTGTGGAGACACTCGCCGTGTCCGGCAGCGGGCGCTATGTGAGGATGTTAGGTATGGCGAGAGGCGCGCCCTGGTGGGGATATTCGATGTGGGAGCTCGAAGTCTACGGCAGGGCCGCAGGCTCCGGTGGCTCGACGGCACCGACGCCTTTCGCCACCGCCGCGCCAGCGACAGCAACCCCTCCGCCAGCAGCTACTCCGCCTCCGCCCGCAACGTCGCCGGCCGGTTCGATAGCAGTCGACGCCAGCCGTGTGGCCAGGACGGTGAACCCGCTTTGGATCAACGGGGAAAACGTCGACCAGCGCGAATGGGCGTATGCCTCCGGCAACTACGGCGACGATGTCTCCAGCTACAAGTTCGGAGTCGTTCGCATCTGGGATATTCCTTTCTGGTCGTCTTCAGCGGACCAGGTGGACCAGGCGGTGAGGCGCGTGAAGTCGGCCGGGTTAGAGCCGATGGTGATCATTATGAACCCTAAGCTGGCCGACCCGGGCTGGGCTGCCAGCCGGGTTCAGCATTTCAAGGATATCGGCTACCCGATCAAGTACTTCGAGTTCGGGAACGAGAACGACATCAACGACTCCTCGACGCCGGACGGCCCGTTCGATGGGAACGCGGTGGGCTACTCCGACGCTTTCAACGCCGCCTACGACGCAATGAAGGCCGTGGACCCGTCGATCAAGGTTGGTGGTCCGGCGACGGCCGGCCTGGGCGATTTCTACCGGACATTTTTGCAGAGGTCGGGCAATCGAACCGACTTCGTTTCCTACCACAACTATGCGCCTTGGAACGATCAGGACGGGCAGTATGGCTTCCGTCCGCTGGCACAGTATGCCAGGACCCTGATGAACCAGTACGTTACGGACAACCAATACCGGAGCAAGGGCGACGTGTTTCTTTTCCTGGGGGAGTGGGATCACGCCAACCAGAACGCCCCGAACGCCGTCTACTTCCTTTCCGCCGTCTACTGGCAAATCAAGGGTGGCGTCGATATGGCTGCCCGCTATCAGCACAACGACTACTGGCGCGAGGAGTTCAACCAGCCCTGGGCCTACAGCCTGTACAACCCGGACGGCAGCCGGAGGAGCGCGTTCTACTTCCATCAGATAATACGCGACTACGTGGGCGACCAGGTGCTAGAATCCAACTCTGACGATGGGCAGGTTCTGGCTCTCGGGACGAGGCGATCGGCAACGGGTGACGCGTATCTCATCGTCATGAACATGAAGGATCTACCGGTTTCGAAGAGCATCAGCGTGGCGGGGGTGGCGCCCAACGCGACGGCGACGATCGTCCTATGGAACGACCAGACATACCCCCCGCGCGAACTGGAGCGCAGGGCGCTGCAAGAGAACGGTCTCACTTACGAGATACCGGCTAGATCGGCAGTCGTATTTGCGCTATCCAGCAGTGGCTCGCCCGCTCCCCCGTCGCAGCCAACGGCTGCATCCACGCCGGTTCCTGCGCCCACATCGACGCCGACGCCGTCACCATTGCCGACGGCCACTCCGCCGGCACCAACCGCGACGCCAACGGCTGTGCCGGCGCTTGTGAACGTGGCACAGGGACGGCCCGCCGTGGCATCTTCGATGGAAAGCTCGAGCCTCGGAGCGACTCTGGCTGTGGATGGGAACGGGGGGACTCGCTGGGCTTCGCGAAACTCCGACCCGCAATGGATTTACGTCGACCTGGGTACGACGTATAATGTAAGCAAGGTTGTCTTGAAATGGGAGACGGCTTACGGACGGGACTACCAGGTTCAGTTGTCGGACGACGCCACGAACTGGCGAACGATCTACAATCGCCAGGGCGGCACGGGTGGAACCGAAGCACTGAGCGTTTCGGGGTCTGGACGATACGTGCGCATCTTCGGCACTACCAGGGGTGTACCTTGGTGGGGATACTCGCTGTGGGAGCTGGAGGTGTACGGCAAGAGACCAGACCTTATCGCCCGGTCAGGTAATTTTCTAGTGCTTATGCCTCTGGTGCTTGTGCGATAGGGTTGAGGCTTTGCGCTGGATACTACACAGGGTTGGTGGGTGCAGCGGAGGTGCCTGCCAACCCATTCTTTTTGATTGCCAAAAGGGCAAGGATACGGGTATGACGAGACGCATCTTCCTTACGGCATTCGTATCCGGCTTAACCACGATTTTTCTGAGCGCCTGGGGCATGTGGAGCTCAGAGCCTGACCAACCTGTGCTCGATGAGAGGGTGGCGATGGAATTCTCCGATGAGATCGTTCTGAACCCCGGATGGGGCCTGATGAATTATCCGTGGGAGAACCCCAGAGCCGAGGCTCAGCCTTTCATCAGTGGCAGGGCTGGGGGCACTTTCTGGAAAGATCTCGAACCCTCGGAAGGCATCTTCAACTGGCCCGTGGTGGAGAAGTTCCTTGCAAACCTTCCGCCCGGCCGAAAAGCGTGGCTCAGGCTCGATGCTTCGATACGAGCCAACGAGAGCCTTACGCCCGAGTGGGTATTCCAGGCCGGCGCCCGTTGGGTCCCGCACGTCTCTAACGGTCGGGTGAGGGTCCCAGTCTACTGGGACCCTGTCTTCAAAGCAAAATGGGAGACAACCATCGCCACGGTGGCGGCGCGCTATGACGGAGACACTCGGCTGGCCGGAGTTGAGATCAACGGTCAGGGCCATTATGGGGAGATGGTTCCAGAATGGGAACGCATCTTCAACCGAGATAAGCAAACCTGGGTCGACGTTGGCTACAGCGATCAACTGTGGATCGAACATCAGAAATGGGCCATCGATATGTTCCTGAGATACTTCAAGAAGACGCCTGTGGCCATTCAGGTGGTGAACGATAGAGCACTGTGGGGGGCGTCTCCCGCCAGGCCCGTCCTGGATTACGCCGTCCAGACCTACGGCATGCGGGTCTACGCCAAATGGTCGGGCCTTGCACCAAGAATGATCGAGGATACGGACAAGATGCTGGCCAGCTACTTCCGGGACACAGAGATAATCCTGGAGGAAGCACGGCCATTCGAAGGGCCTCCCAACGAGTTCGGAATGATGGCGTATAACGTGGAAGCAGCGCGAGCCAGCACCGTGTTCGTGTATGACGGAACATTTCGTTGGGCACGATCGTCGGATGTTTTGCAGGTGGAACTGGAGAGGCTGGCACGCCGAATCGCGCCACAAATATCCATCGTCGAGGCAAGAATGCCTGGCTCCGTACGAGCAGGTGAAGCTTTCGATCTGTGGCTGCGATGGGCTAACCAAAGCAACATGCCGCTGCGCGGCGCTCAGAGGATTGGGGAAAAAGACGTTCCTGTTTCGGCAGTGGCGTTTGTCGATCTCGTCGGCGCCGATGGCTTCACTGTCGGCCACTACCAATATGAACCCAGCACTCCCACGACGGAATGGTATGCAAACAGCATTGTCGAGGATTGGCTGTCGCTAGCTGTACCCTTGGATCTTGCCGCCGGTTTGTACGACGTGCGCGTTGGCATTCAGAACCCACGTCCGTATGCGGAAGGAAGCCCTCTTAGGCTGCTCAACACGAAGAGGAACGACGGCTCGGACCGGTACCAAATCGGACAGATCAGGGTGCTGCCCGGGTATTGATGACGTTGGTGATGGGGTGCGCAGATGGAGTTGCGCGGCCCCCGCCCCGGCGCACGCTGAAGCGTGCGGCTACAAGTGACTTACCCACTCGTGACGGCTCGGGGAGAACACGTCGAAAGAGTAGGACTGCCAGTGGAAGTCGTAGATTTGGGCCCAGTCCGGGCTGTAGACGCCAACGTCGATGGTGTAGGTACCCGCAGACAGGTCGATACGGTCAATTGACAGGCGTACGCGGCCGTCGTCATCCAATCCCCGAATGGGGACTCCATCGGCCCACGTGTTGACGTCGAAGCACCTGGTGCCATCTTCACGGCAGAAGGCCAATTGAAACACCGCTTCCCGGACGTTCGAGCGACGGCGATAGCCGATCTCAAGGGTCATGCCCTGGCCCGCTTCAAACAGACGTCGCCTTGCACCCTTCGTATCATGCAGTGTGACCGATGCTATCTCGACCTCCTGTGAACCCCAGCGGTTTAGGCCGAAAGCTAGCTGTCCGGCGGCGTTGACGGCTCTGCCCAGCGAAGGCTTGGCAAGAGCGGATCCGTTCCCCTGGATCGCCGCGAGGTAAGTCTCCACGACCTCGTCGGTCTCGCCGACCTGACGAAGACGTCCCCCTTCTAGCCAGCAGACGCGGTCACACAGGTTCCCCACCATGCTCAAATCGTGCGATACCAGCACGATGGTTTTTCCTTCTTCTTTGAACTGGTAGAGGCGATCGATGCACTTCTTCTGGAAGCTTTGATCCCCCACGGTGAGAACCTCGTCTATCAGCAGTAGCTGGGGGTTAACGTGGATCGCCAGGGAGAAGGCCAGACGCATGTACATTCCCGTGGAGTAGGTGCGAATGGGCCGGTCGATGTACTGCTCCAAACCGGCGAACTCTACTATCCGGGGGAACGCATCGTCGACTTCCCGCCTGGTTAGTCCCAGGATGATGCCGCCAGTACACACGTTCTCTCGTCCGGTAAAATCGGGATGGAAGCCCACGCCTAGCTCCATCATGGTCGAGACCCGCCCGGACCTCGCTATGCGCCCGCGAGTCGGCACCATCAAGCCGCTGACGAGCCTGAGCAGGGTCGTCTTGCCGGCGCCATTGTTACCGATCAGACCCAACGTTTCCCCCCGCGCGATACTGAGGTTGACGTCACGCAGAGCCCAGAACTCGCGGCCCTGGCGTCGGCGCTGGGAGATGCTTAGTATCGACTCCTTGAGATTGCGAGGCCGGTCCTCGTACCATTTGAAGCGTTTCCAGACGCCGAGAAGGCCAACTTCCCACATCTAGAGCTCCTCCGGGAAACTTCTCTTGCATCGCGCGAAGATGGCAAAACCGAGCCCGAGGACCATGGCCGAGGTGAGGGCCAGTTGCGACAGAACAGGCCAATCGGGCGTTCTTGCGAAAAGGAGCACATCGCGATAGCCGCCTATGATGTGAGCCATCGGGTTCGCCGAAAACAGCTCGCGATAGGCAGCCGGCACCAAAGCAGCGTCGTAGAAAACCGGCGTCAGGAAGAACCAGGCGAACAAGACCACCCCCAACAGATGGCGGACATCGCGGAAGTACACATTCAGTGTCGAAACCACAAGCGCAAGTCCAAGGGTGAACGCGTACTGCAGGATTACCACGGCCGGCAAGAATACGACTGCCGGGGAGAGAGGGATGTTGGAGATCGCCAGGAAGATCAGCAGGACCGGCAGGCCGAGGGCCAGGATGAGCAGGTTCGAGGTTATGGTGGCGAGCAGCAACAGCTCGTGGGGAAACACTGCCTTCTTGATCAGATCCCTATTGGCCAGCAGCACATCGGCGGAGAAGTCCAGCGATGCTGTAAACCAGTTCCACGGCAACACGCCAGCCACGAGGAAAGGCACGTAATTGGGAATATCGAGCGCTATCACCCGGGTAAAAAGGAAGCTGTAGACGGCGATAAGCGACAACGGTTGAAGGAGCGACCATAGAATCCCCAAGAAGGAGCCCTTATAGCGAAACTTGATATCGCGTGCAACGAGGTTCGAGAACAGATCCAGGTGGTAGCGCACCAGGCGCAACATACCAAAACGTTCGTGATGGGACTCGTGAAGGCAAGGAAGTGCATTCATCTTGTCAACGCCAACTAAGCTCGTTGAGTTCCACCTTTTGCGCCTGTTCAGAGAGGGGACGGGGCCGGCCTGAGATTTGAACAGGAATGATCGACGGTAGGAAGGCGCGCATTAGGCGAACGCCTTCCACGCCCCCACGAGTCACACCAGCCCAGGCTTGCGCCTCGATGGCCTCTTTGATCTGACTAGGGCCTAGCCAACCATCCGCACTCCTCATCCATAGCCAGCTTAGCGGTCTGGCACCGTTCTTCACCAGGATATAAGCAGCCTCGTAGCCTTCCAGTCCTTCGATAACCGCTGCCTCATTTTGAAGGTCGATGCCCGTCACCCTGGTACGAGTTTTCGCTGGGTGCTTGACCCAGTCGTTACCCAGGTATTCCTTCAGAGCTCTATAGCTTCCAAGGCTGTCTGTTATCCCCCGCCAATAATAGTAGCGGCGCAACGTCCAGTTGATCCGCGTCCAAGTTCCCCTCAACCCCAGACGCTCCAAGGGATACATCAGTTTCAGGAGACGGGACGCTATCCGGTCGCCGAGCTTAGGGAACTGGAAAGCGAGAGCCCTGATCAAGGTCCTAGAGATCGACCTTTCCTGCGTGAGCGTGAAAAGCCGAAATGAGCGCTTCAGGTGAGGGTACTTTCGGCCATAGGTGACGTCGGCCCTCGCCTCTTCTCTTGTGCGCATCAGCGACTTCGACAGGGGGGTCGCGTAATGATGCCAGCCGAGGGCCTCGCGGCAAAAGCGGAATTCGAGGCCGTGAATGCTCAATCTCCAGCCCAGCTCATAGTCCTCGTTGCCGTAACCGCCAAAGGCTTCGTCAAACCCACCGACCGCCATCAGGTGCTCGCGTCGCACCGAAAGATTACCTGTGCAAAGGTCACATGGGCCGAGCTTCCGGCCGGGCTGGCCAAGTCGTTCAAAGTGCCGCTCCCACCATCTGCTCGCGGAGAGCATGTGCAAGTGCCGCTTCAGTTGCCGAGAAAAAGGGTAATAACCCTGGACGACCAGGTTATCGGCCGGGCTGTGAGCCGAAGCGTGCGCTCGCAGGAATCCGGGCGCAGGCTCGACGTCATCGTCGAGAAAGACGATCAGGTCGCCGACCGATTGTCGGATTCCTTTATTGCGAGCTGCTGCCTGGCCCACCTTGGGCAGGCACAGGTATTCCAAAGAGACGGGGGGATTCAAGGCATTCAGAGCTAGCTCCGTGTCATCGGTGCAGTCGTCGAGTACGACGACTACCTGGAGCCGTTCCTGTGGATAATCCTGGGAGAAAAGGGCCTCGAGTATTCTGATGAGTACGTCACGCCGATTATGGGTGGGAATGACGACGCTGAGGAAGGGTTTATGGCCGTTCTGACTCACCTTTCAACCTCCGCATCCGCGTTTCTGCAGGACAGGGCCAGGCCCAGGCTGGGAGCAAAGGGCTCATTGGCAGGAAGATTGCACCTGGACACCACCTTCTTGGCCCTAAGATAGGCCCAGGGTCCCATCAAGCCACCCCACAACTCAGCGAGGACGAGTTTCAGGGGGAAGTCGAGCCGGCCGCGCGATTTCCAATAGAGACGACTCAGGTGCCAGTAACGAATCCAATTCCAGCCGGTGGCCAAGGCCGCCAGATCGTGATCTTCTACGAGGCATGCTGTAAGAAACGAAGCTACGCCAACGCCGTAGCCATACACGGTGTTAACAAGGCTTTCGTCGTCACGACGATGCCGATGCCACACGATGGCCTCTGGCTCGTAGGTGATCCTGTAGCCCGCCGCAAGAAGCTTGTAGAATGCGTAGGTATCTCCTCCCGACTTGGTAGGCATTCCGCAATCCAGTGCCTCGTTGAACAAGCCAATGTCGAGCAAGGCGCTTTTCCGGATGAACATATTCGCTCCAGTTCCAACCTTGCCGGCATCCGTGACGCGTATTCCGGAGAAGTCGACGGTAAACCGTGTTAGGCCACGACCCATTCCGCCATAATTGAACTCGAAAAGCTCCTGAGTTCTGGTCTCTAACTCGCGAGGCGCCACAAGCCCGGTGACGCAGGCAACCTCCGGGTCGACAAAGTGCCGTAGTGGAGCCTCAAGCCACCCCTGGTCGACCACGCAGTCATCATCGGTGTAAGCCACGATCTCTCCCACGGCTTCAATAACCCCTCGGTTGCGGGCAATGTCGAGTCCCGGTCTTGGCTCCAGCACATAGCGGAGCCGCCGCTCCGTCTGATACTCCCTGACCAGGTTCTGCGTGGCGGGGGTAGAAGGAGCGTTGTCGATCACAAGTATCTCGTGTGCGTCGCCTCTCAACCGAGCCACCGAGTCCAGGCAGAGCGCCAGGTCCGCGGGGCGGTCTCTGGTGCAGATGACAACAGAGCACGTGGGCCGGGACCGGGTCATTGGACTGCGGGGAGTTTGGGTGTGTACTTTTGGCGCGCTTTGAGCCATCGATCTAGTTTGGGGACGTCTTCTATATCGACGCTGTGTCCGAGGGTAAGCGCTGACGAGTCTCCTGATTTGATTCTCGATGGACACTGCAGGTGGACCTCCAGCGCTGGGCATTGAAGTCTACCACTGGAATGGGGAAGCTGTACGGGCGCTTCCTAATCGAACTGATCCTACTTTCTGGGTTGATTCTATCATCGGGTAGTTAGTTTTCAGGTTAGGCAATGGTTGGGAAAGGGTTAGGAAATGTACTGAACGCCAACACGCCACCTGCAGACCCAATGCGCTTGCAGAGAGCATCGTCGGAGATGAGTTCGTTGGCCTGGCAGCGACAGGGCAACCACCCAGGGTTGCCCCTACAAGAGACGGCCACAAATGGCACATTGCGCCGCGCCTAAGCACGTGATATCCTTTAGCTGCGTAACATCAGTGTATGCCGACAAGGTGAAAAGTGCTAGGGCGGTCGAGGGAACTGGGACGTATCCTGCGCGCGTTCGACTGGGGGCCGCAACAAGTTCTCGAGCGAACCAAGAGTCTGATGGCCTATCAGATCTTTGAGGATTTCGCATTCTCCCCGAAGCGCGTGCTGTTTTACCTTACCTACAAGTGCAATCTCAGGTGCAAGATGTGCTGGTGGTGGGGTGAGTCGGGCGTGAAGCCAAGCTCGCCCGATCTTTCTCTTACGGAGATCACGACGATAATAGACAGGATAAGCCGATACAAGCCATCCGTCTCGTTCACGGGCGGAGAGGTCTTGACGCGCAAGGACATCCTGCCAATACTCGAACACGCCAAAGGGCGCGGGTTGAGAACAGAGATATTCACCAACGGCACGCTCGTCACATCCGAGCTGGCGAAGAGGCTGGCAGGACTGGTAGACCGGTTCATGTTTTCCTTGGAAGGCCCGCAGGCGATACACGACCACATCCGCGGCGAGGGCAGCTTCGAGAAAACGACGCGCGCGATCAGTCTCGTTCGAGAAGCCGCGACGGAGTCTCAGCGCGAAGTGTCGGTGAGATTCAACTGCGTCGTCTCGTCTTTGAGCCTGCCGTACCTACGCGAGGCGGTAGAGGTGGCGCGTAGCCTCGGTTGCCATGTGACTTTCCAGCATTTGATGTTCACAACCGAGCAGAAAGCACTGAGGCACACAGAATTCTTGCGAGATGGGTTGGGGCAGGACGTCGACAGCAGCATAGGCGGCTTCGTGACGGATTTCCACGAGGTCGACGTCGATCTGCTGCTCAGGACACTGGCCGAGGCCAGAGAGCTGGCCGACCGGCTGCGTGTGCCGTTTTCTGTCGTGCCGTTTCTGAAGGGCGAGAAGGGAATTCGAGAGTGGTACACGGGTGTCGGGTCGATACGCGGAATGCGATGCGTGTTTCCTTGGGCGTTCCTTTATGTCAAGCCGAACGGGGACGTGGCTCCCTGCGAGTTCATCAACTACCGGCTGGGCAACGTCCTCTACGACGACGTGGGCGCGATATGGAATGGATCGAGGGCGCGCAGGTTTAGAAGGAGTCTCAAGAAGGGCATGTTCCCCGGGTGTACGAGGTGCTGCGAGCTGCTGCCGTGGCCTTTGCCGTAGGGAAAGGGCAGGATCGACGCTAGTGCGCGGGGCGAGGAGACCTCGCCTCTACGGATGGGCGATGGGCAGAGAGAAGCTGAATTCGCTGCCGCGCTGGGGCTCGCTCTTTACCCAGATTGACCCGCCGTGCGCTTCTACGATTTTCCTGCAAACATAGAGACCGAGGCCCAGACCAGGTGCACCAGAGGCATTCTGCCCAGATCGGCAGAACTTCGTGAAAAGTCCTTCCTGCTCTTTCGGCGGGATGCCAACACCGCTGTCGCGAACTGAAATCACTATGCAGGGTGCAGAGGTAGCGTTTGGGCCGACACACAGGGCAGGCTCCCCCAGGCCGAGCTGGATGCCGTCGCCAAAACTTCGTGCCGACACGTGGATCAGTCCACCGGATGGCGAGAACTTGACGGCATTGGCCAGGAGATTCTTGAGGACTAGTTCGATCCTGGCTTTATCGGCATACACCGCAGGCAGTCCCGGGTCCAGGCAAGTATCGACGACTCGCTCTCTAAAGTCAAATCCTTTGCTGCGAAGCAATGCGAGAATGACTTCACTCAGTTGCACAGGTGCCAAAGCGAGAGGCAACCCTTTGGACTCGGAAAGCGCGGCATCAAGGACATTGCTGAGCAGCCGATTGATATGCTCGATAGAGCGCTTGATAGCGCACAGGTACTCGTGCCTTTCCTCGTCGGTAAGCCTGCGATGTGACTCGATGAGTGCATCGGCATAGGCGCCCACGGTAGCCAACGGAGCACGGATCTCGTGCGTCCAGGTCGAAAGATCATCCATCGGTAGAAGACTGCGCATCTTTCCTGCCAGCGCGCTTGTCCCATACCCTGCACGACCCGACGGGCAAAAAGCATGCCTCGCTCTCTCCCCTTTTCCCAACATAACCTATGGCCGTCGTGTTGTCAAGGAGTGCGAGTGGTTGCACAGGGTTATTTAACCACTTTCTAACCATCTTCTGACTTCTGTTCCAACCTCGCTCCTGTAACGTAGATGTGTCTGCAAGTCTCAGGGAGGAAGAATAGTTTGGGCGTCTCCAGCCGCACGAAGAAGCAAGTGCTGATCGTGGACCGTGATCCTGGGACGGCACGTATCCTGGGCCTCAGCCTGCAGCGCGGGGGGTTCGGCGTGCTGAGGACCTCCAGCGCGGAGAAGATTGCCACATTTGTCGTCAACAAGGGGGTCGACCTGGTACTGCTGGATGTGTTTGCACCGGAGTTCACAGGAATAGCCCTGCGCCAGGAGCTACAGAAATCGGAGGCTACCAGGCACGTGCCGATACTGCTGCTGGTGGACTGGGCCGATGAGGGGAGACTGGATTCACTTCTTGGCAACGATCTCGATTATGTCACGAAGCCCTTCGATCCCGGCAAAGTCGTGGCGCACCTGAAATCGTATCTTCACGATCTTCCATACGAGATGGACGTGAACCCACTGACCGAATTGCCTGGACTCCGCTGGATAGAGCACGTGCTGACGACACGGCTGGCGCAGGGCAAGCCGTTTGCGGTCATAAACGTGGCCATAGAGTCGCTTGGACCATTCCGCAACCTGTACGGGCCACTCCGGGCAGAGCAGGCGATTCGTATTCTTGCGCGGATACTGGGAGATGCCGTCCAGTTGTTTGGCAACGAAGATGATCTGGTGGGTCACGTTGGCGAGGACGAGTTCTACATAGTCAGCTCACCAGACAGGGCCCAAGCGCTGTGCCATAGGATAGCGACCAAATTCGATGACAAGATCAGGAACTTGTACAAGCAGCACGACGTTTGCAGAGGATGCTTGGAGGGGGAATACCCTGCGGGGCACCGCGGAAAGCACCCAATAATGATGCTTTCAATTGGTGTGACGACGAGTGGCAACCAGGGGACCAGCGATCCCCTGGCCATCAGACGGATAGCCGCCGAAGTGAGACGGCAGGTGAATGACCCCCCAGGCTCCGCGTTTCGTTTTGACCGGAGAAGGGGTGATCTGGTCCTGGAGGGAGCCCTGAGCCGAGTCGGCAGACTGGGTAGAATCCCGCATGCGCCTGGGCGCGCTACAGAAAGTCCCGGAGGAATGGCAGATTTTGCGCAATTCGTGACCAGCAAGTTGCGCGTGCCGGCAACGATAATGCACAGCACCTTGGATTACTTGGTACAGACGGGGCAGATTGGCCTGACTCCGGAGCAGAAGCAACACCTCAACGTGCTTCAGAAGCACGCCAGGCGCCTGGCGGATGACGTGACCGAGCTTGACGCCTTCTACCAAATCCACCAAGGCGGCACTTACTTGTGCTTGCAGGCGGTCGACATAGGGGACGTCATAGCGCGGGTGGCGGAACCGGTAGAGGAAGTAGCACGGGACAAGAACGTTCGCCTGGAAGTCCGGCGCGCGCAGACAAGTGGTCGAGTGTTCGTCGATGAGGGGAAGTTGTGTCAGGTGCTGGTGTACATACTCTGCGCGCTTATCGCCTACGTACCGCAAGGCACGCTAATAGAAATGGACGCCGACGAGACGGAATCGCGCCTGAGGATCACGCTGGCGGTGGACAACATTGATCTCGCGGGACAGGAGCTTGTCAAAGTGTTCCGCAGTTTCTATCGGCCGCGAACAAAGGGGACGGCCGGTGCGGATGACTTAGGACTTGGCTTCCACGTGGCAAAAGAGGTCTTGAGCCGTATGGGCGGGTTGCTAACGGTGCGACGCCGCGATCGCGTGTACCTCATCTTGGACATACCGAAGTCTTGGCAGAGCATCCAGGAGAGGGCGAAGTTGGTTCAGGGCGACTTGGACACCGCTCGGGTGCTCGCAGAGGCTGAGCTTGGTCGCCTGGGGGCGCTGGTCGAAGGTGGGGAGGCGCCGCAAACCGAGCTGAGCCGGTTACTTGACAAACTGAGCTCCACGGTGGAACAGATGGCTCTGGAAGCTACTAGGGCGATCTACCTGGTAGACGAGGTATCCAGCCGGCTTTGGAAAGAGCGCGAAAGAGCAATGGCTCTGGACGCCGGATTCCTTACCTTTCTGGAGACGCTCGTCGACCCGATCGAGCGTCGCGCCTGCTACTTCGGTGGGCACTCGAAGCGGGTAGCCGCTGAGTCGTTCGCCATAGGTCAAGAGCTCAGGCTGCCAGAAGGCGACCTGCAAATGCTATACTACGCGGGCCTGCTGCACGATGTGGGAATGGCGGCCGTGCCGGACCAGATCGTGACAAAGACGACAGAACTCGATGGCGGTGAGTTGATTAACCTCCAACAACATTCGACGATCGGGGCCCGCCTGATAGACACGGCAGATGTGCGCAAGTCGCTGGTGCAGGCAGTGCTCCACCATCACGAGCGATACGACGGTACTGGCTATCCGTTAGGTCTGCAGGGCGAACGGATACCCATCGCAGCCAGAATACTGGCTGTGACAGACGCCCACGATGCGATGATCTCCAATCGCCCGCACAGGCCAGCATTGGCAGCGAATACGGCGATCGAGAGGATCGCCGAGGGATCGGGAAGCCAATTCGACCCGAAGGTGGTCGCAGCCTTCCTCACGCTGCACGCGGCAGTGAACATACAGAAAGGTCGGAACCTGGTGCGCTCGCAGAGAGCATCGTCGGAAATGACGTCGTGAGCCTGGCAGCGACAGGGCAACCACACAGGGTTGCCCCTACATCAGGTTGGGGCAAGCATGCGTAACACAGTATCCGAAACGACAATTGGCCGCGCCACGGAGTGCCTGTTCTATGAGGGCAGCACCCATCGCAACAAGCTGATGTGGACGGGCTATGTTGCGCTGAAGCGAGCTATGGACCTGCTGTTTGCAATAGGTGGGATTGTAGTTTTCGCGCCGCTGATGCTGTTGGTGGCGGTCTTGGTATGGCTGGATTCAGGCGGGCCGGTGATTTTCAAGCAGGAAAGAGTAGGCCAGAACGGCAGGCGGATCAGTATTCTGAAGTTTCGTACGATGCACAATGGGGCGCCGAAGTACAGCTCGAAGGTGGCGCGGCATGACCCACACATAACGCGGCTGGGCCGCTTCTTGAGGCGAAGCAGCATCGACGAGCTGCCGCAACTGATTAACGTAGTCAGGGGCGACATGAGCCTGGTGGGACCAAGACCGGAGCAGCCGTGGATTGTCGAGCAGGTATATCAGCCGTGGCAGTTTCGGCGGCTATTGGCACCACCAGGCCTGACGGGCTGGTGGCAGGTGAATGGTCGAAGCGATCGCCCGATGCACGAGAATACCGAACTGGACCTTTTCTACGTGGACCATCAATCGCTCTGGCTGGACGCGATAATTCTGTTCAAAACCATCGGGGTGGTGCTTAGCGGCAAGGGCGCGAGATGACAACCGTCTATGAATTTGGGGCGAGCTGTTTGTGATCGCCCTCTCGGCTGCTCTGATGGCACGAACCGTCGATCAGCTCGGCCGATTCCGCCAAGGGCAAGGCGGGCGGGCGTTCCGCCAATGCATCGGCATAGCCTCGATCGTAGGCTCGGGCAGCCAGGATAAAGGCAAGTGAGGCGCCAAAGAGAGCCCCGACGACGAAGGCAACGGCGAGCAACAGGTACAGCAAAGCTGCTCTCCTCGTTAAGGATGGCGGCGAAGCTAACTCAGGGACTGTTATCAACCATATTCTAGCACATATGCGTCACAGTGGTAAGCAGGAGCAATGTGAAAAGTGGAGACCCGAGAGTACCTGGAGGTTCTGCTACGACGTAAGCTGGTGATTGTGCTTACGCTCCTTGTCGCGTCAGCATCCGCTACGGCCATCACGCTCACGATGCCCCCGGTCTACGCGGCTTCGGCTACACTACGCATTTCTCCGCCCATTATCGGAACGGTCGACTATGCGGAGCTGGTGTATGTCGAGCGAGTGGTGAACACGTACATAAGGATACTGACGAGCTGGCCCGTTATGGACAACGTGTCATCCCGGTTAGACATTCCCCGTGCGGGCCTGGAGGGGAAAATCAAAATAGAGGCGATTCGGGACACGGAGCTGATCAGGATTGTCGTAGAAGATCGCGACCCGGCTGTGGCGCAGGGAATAGCCGGGTCGCTGACGGAGCTGGCGACGGAACAACAGCAGCGCCTTAGGGGCGGCCGCACCGTCCAGGATACGCTGGCCGAGCAGCTCGATACGATGCAAAAGGAGCTGGCAAACGCCCGAGAAATGCTGTCGGCAACCCAGGCTGCGAGCTCAGGCCTGGAGGCAGTAGCTGTGGCGGCCAGCAAAGTCAGAACTATCGAGGAGATCTACGCTCTGCTACTGAGAGAATACGAGCAGTCAAAGGTAAGAGAGACGATTCGCGCTAACAGCACTTCCATAGTGGAGCCGGCAGCAGTATCGCCGATACCGATAAGGCCAAACCGACAACAGAATATCGGTCTCGGAGCCCTGCTAGGTTTGCTGGCCGGTATCGGGCTGGCCTTTCTGGCGGAGAGCATGGACAAGGCGATCCGCACGACGGAAGACCTTGAGCGTCAGCTTAAGGCAACCGTGCTGGGAACCGTTCCCGAATTTGCGTCCAAGCCAAGGAAGCGGAGCTCCACTCCACAAATCGTCGTCGGCAATCGAATAGCAGGTGAGGTGGTAGAGGCATATCGTCTTGTTCGAGCAAATATTCAGGCTTTCAGCGGAGAGCGGGCACGCAAGACCTTGCTTTTTACGAGCGCCGGCCAGGGTGAAGGGAAGTCGACGGTCGTGGCGAACCTGGCGGTCGCCGCAGCACAAGCCAAGCAAAGGGTCGTTATCGTGGACGCAGACTTCAGGCGTCCGTCTATGCACAAGGTCTTTGGCGTCTCCAACGATGCGGGGTTCAGCCAAGCTCTGCTCCGAGAGCAGCGCGCGAGCGTGCTCGCAAAGGTCACCGAGTTCGAAGGATTGAGCGTGCTTACTAGCGGGCCGGCTCCTCCGAATCCCGACGTGGTGCTCCATCCTGCATCGGTGAGACCCGTCTTGTCGGAGCTTGTTCAGACATACGACCTGGTCTTGGTCGACGGGCCCCCAGGACTTCTCGTTGCGGACGCTTCGCTCATCGCCTCGCTGTTCGATGGAGTGGTCGTGGTGGCGAAGAGCGGCCACACCACACCCAAAGCGCTCCACCGACTGTCAACTCAGTTGGGATGCGTCAGCGCGAACGTGGTCGGGACGATCTTGAACAGCTTCAAGGCGGACGGCGCAGAATACTACCGGAAGTACTATCGTCCAAGTGCAAGTGGCACGGGTGCCAAGTGAACATCTGTCTTGTCTCAAGAGAATACCCTCCTGAGCGCCACGTCGGAGGGATAGCAACTTATACATACAACGTGGCACGGGCGTTGAGCCGACGGGGACACAACGTTCACGTAGTTACCGTGGGCTTGAGCCACCACGGGGTTATGATGGAAGGCGATATTACTGTCCATCGTATTCCGGCAACAAATGGCAGGCTTCGCTCGATAAGCTATTTGCTCCATAGCTACCGGGTTTCGCGCGAGATCGCCGGCTGCCAAACGCGTTTCGACGTCGTTCAAGCAAGCGAGTGGTCGGGAGAGGCCTACTGTTATTCGTTTCGGCCAAGGTTTCCACTTATCAGCAGGCTGGCCACGCCATCATTTCTTGTCAGGCGGCTCAATAGATCGGATCGCCGGCCCGCATCGCGGGTAGTCAACCACATGGAGAGGACGCAGGTTTGCAACAGCACCGGCATCATATCGTCGACAGGGGCGCTGGCCAAAGTGGTCTGTGCGGAGTGGCACATTCCCCCGGCGTTTGTGCAGATAGTGCCCAACTGCGTCGACACGGCGTGGATAGGTTCGTTTGAAGAGGTGCCGCCGAAAGCGGATGTGTGGAGCCTCGACTACCTGCTTTTTTACGGCCGATTGGAAGAGCGAAAGGGCGTGCAGGTTTTGGCGGAGGCGTTGCCAGGGATACTCCGGAACTACCCTGACCTGGGGGTTGTCTTTGTGGGAGCAGACGGAGCGTATCAAGGCCACCCGATGCGGGAGCATGTTAGGAAGCGGTGTAGTTCATATGCCGATAGACTCACCTTCTTGGACGCCTTGCCCCAGCCGCAACTGTTCCCGATCGTAGCGCGCGCGAGGCTGGTCGTGCTGCCGTCGATTTGGGAAGCGTTCGGTTTCGTGTGCTTGGAAGCGATGTGTGTGGGACGGGCCGTCGTTGCCTCCGCTGGGTCGGGGTTCGAGGAGATAATCGAGGACGGTCACTCGGGCTATCTGGTAGAGCCTGGCAATGCCCGCGATCTGGAGGCAATGCTGGCGTGGTGCCTGGCACACCCTGAGGAGGTTATGAGAGTAGGCAGGAAAGGAAGGGACAGGGCCAAGTCGTTCGATGCGGACAACATAGCCCTGTCCCTGGTGCAGTGTTACGAGCGCCTCCTCCGCCCAAAGAGCGAGTCGAGCGTCCAGGGTTGGGAGGAACGGAGGAAGGCGCTGTAAGGCACGGCTAACGCAATGAGTTCACGTAGGTCGCCAAGTCATTAAGCTGCTGATCGCTGATCTGGCTGGCCGAGAAGGGTGGCATGCGCTGGCCACCGTTGCGCACCTGCCTTTTCACGACGTCCTCGGTCTTGCCACGGATGTTGGGGCCAACGCCTCCCTCGCCCGTCGCGCCGTGACATGCGACGCAGTTGGCCTGGAAGACCGCCTGGCCTCCGGATGTGGTTTTGGCCGCTGGAGAGGCTGCCGGCTTTGCCGCTGGGGCTGTCGGAGACGCAGCAGGAGCCGCCGGTTTGGTGGGCGCAGGGGCCGGCTTCGTAGGCGCGGGCGCCGTCGTGGGAGGTACGGCTGGTTTTGTCGCGGCTGGGGCTGGCGATGGCGCTGCAGGCGGTTTTGGCGGCGGCGTCGGAGTAGGCGTCGGCGTCGGTGCGCAAGCAAACGCCAACAAAACCATGGCAAGCACGGCCGCCACGAGTACGAAAAATGCTCTTGGTCCCATAGACATTCCTCCTCTGGCTGGTTTAGACTCGCTCGGGGCATACGAGCCACGTTGTCGGCAGTACGACTCCTTGGACGCGACGATACCATTATAGTGGATGTGCAAGAGTCGTGCCACCGTTAGGAAGTCTACCTAGAAACCTCAGCCGGAAAGGGCGAGGGAAATGCCGCGCCGCGACCTAGTGGGCCACCGGTCCAGGATGTAGGCGTTAATGGCTTCTGCTGCTCGCTTGCCGGCGCCCATGGCCTCGATGACGGTGGCCGCGCCCGTAACCGCGTCGCCGCCGGCCCAAACGCCCCTCTTGCTGGTGGCGCCTGTCGTGAGATCGGCCATAATAGTGCCGTGCCTGCCTGTCTCCAGACCTCGCGTCGTCCGCGGGATGAGCGGATTGGGTGATGTTCCAATGGCTACGATGACGAGATCCGTTTCGAGCACGAACTCTGAGCCCGGCTTGGGAATAGGGCGACGTCTGCCACTGGCATCGGGCTCGCCTAGCTCCATCTGCACACACTGAAGGCCGGCAACCCAGCCCTTCTCGTCGCCGAGCACGCGGACCGGGGCGCTCAACAACCTGAAGTCCACACCCTCTTCCCTGGCGTTAGTCGCCTCTTCGTGTCTGGCCGGAATCTCGTCCTCCGAACGCCGGTACACGATGTACACGTGCTCGGCGCCAAGGCGCAAGGCGACGCGAGCAGCATCCATCGCAACGTTTCCCGCGCCTACTACCGCGACGCGCTTGCCGATCTTCACCGGCGTGTCGTAGCTAGGGAAGAGATAGGCCTTCATCAAGTTGACGCGGACCAGAAACTCGTTGGCCGAGTATACGCCGTTGAGGTTCTCCCCGGGGACCCCCGTAAAGCAAGGGAGACCTGCCCCTGTGCCGAGGAAAACCGCGTCGTAGCCGTCGGCGAACATCTCGTCCAGATCGTAGGTTTTGCCGATGATCCAGTTGGGCACGATCTCGACCCCGAGGTTTCGGACGTAGCTGATCTCGGCCTCGGTAACGATCCTCGGCAACCTGAAGGGGGGAATGCCGTAGCTCAGTACGCCGCCCGGCACGTGTAGAGCCTCAAAGATGGTAACCGAATGGCCGAAACGGGCCAGATCGGCGGCAGCCGTCAAACCGGCTGGCCCCGAGCCCACCACCGCGACCTTCCTTCCAGTAGAGGGGGGCAGCTTGGGAAGGGTTACGCCCTGGCGGCGCTCCCAGTCGGCCACAAACCTCTCGAGCCGACCGATGGCTACGGGCGGACCCTTCTTGGCGATAACGCAACGCGACTCGCACTGCGTCTCCTGCGGGCAGACGCGCCCACAAATGGCAGGCAGGTTATTCTTGTTCTTCAGCACCCTGGCTGCGGCCGGTAGGTCTCCTTCACGCATATGCGCGATGAATTGGGGTATCTCTACGCCGACCGGACATCCGGCACGGCAGAACTCTTTTTTGCACAGCAGACAGCGCCTCGCCTCGGCTAGCGCTTGCTCAAGCGAATATCCCTGAGCGACTTCCGAGAAATCCCTCACCCGCAGCTTCGGGTCAGCCATCGGCATCAGCTGTCGATCCAGGTCTAGCGGCATCGCCTCATACCTCCTACGATTCCAAACTGAAAACCGGTCCGATGCTTCGTCAATGGAGCACGGGCCGAAGCTTTGCCCGGCAATGGGGCATTGTTTTCGCGGCGAAGAAGCCTCATCCCGTCTTGCACGCCTGACACTGGTATTTCTCCAACGCGACTTTCTCGTCCGCCTGATAGATGGTCAGTCTCGACATCAACTCTTCCCAGTTGACCTTGTGGGCGTCGAAGTCCGGCCCATCTACGCAAACGAACTGATTGCGCCCATCAATCGTAACGCGGCACCCGCCGCAAAGACCCGTGCCGTCGATCATAATGGGGTTCAGGCTAGCCACCGTGTGAACCCCGTAGGGCAGGGTAATGTTGGACACGGCTCGCATCATCACGACGGGACCAACGGCCACGACCAGATCGATCCTGCGGCCGTCGGCCAGGACTTCCTTCAACGCGTCGATGACGCGGCCCTTGCGCCCGCGCGAGCCGTCGTCCGTCGTGATGAGCAATTCGTCGGCCACAGCCGACATCCTGTCCTCCCACAGGAGGAGGTCCTCGTTCCGCGCGCCGATGATGGCGATGATTCTGTTGCCAGCTTCTTTGAGGGCGCGAGCAATGGGGTATATGGCGGCCATGCCAAAGCCCCCGCCGACGCAGACGATGGTGCCGAACTTCCTGATTTCGCTGGGAACACCCAGGGGGCCTACCACATCGGATATGGCATCTCCCACGTTGAGAGCGGCTAGAGCTCGCGACGTCTTGCCGATCTGCTGAACTATGATGGTGATCGTCCCCTGGACGGGGTCGTGGTCCGCGATAGTCAGCGGAATACGCTCCCCTCGCTCACCGATCCTGACCATAACAAACTGCCCGGGCTTGGCCCGTTTGGCAATTTGTGGTGCACTGACTTTTAGCAGCTTGCTGTTGGCGGTGAGGACCGCGGTATCCACTACATCGTACACCAGTCAAACACCTCCTGCCGTCGATTCAACATTCTGATGACGCAATCTACGGCGGACTTCCGCTTTTACGTTCCGGACATATCGTTTGTCGCCGGCAGCCTTTTCCCCAAGACCCCGCCGCCCACATTAGCGTCAAAGGTCGACCAGCAGCCGGCCGAAGGCCGCAAAAGGCAGGGACACTTGCCCGGGAGACGCACCGCAACCGAGGAGGCACCGATCGAGAATGTGGCGGCCTGCCGTTCCATTTGCAGGCCAGAGGGAGCTGACAGGAGAAAATCACAGCGAGGCCCGGTCTCTAGCGACAAGCTACTGTTCCTCACTGAACTGCACGTCATAGTGTACCAAACGCGAACGCGTTAGCGTCCTTGCCAACTCCCCGCGCCCCTCTTCGGGCGGGCAAGTAGCGCGATTCATCTGAGCACGCGCCAACTAATCCAACAGGTTATCGGGGGACTCCCCGTCTGCCATGTCCTCGGGCATCTCGCCGGCCTCCATGCGATCGACCATCTCGTCGAAATCGTCGCCCAGATCCTCGCCCATTTCCTCGCCCATTTTCCTGGCCCAACGGGCTATGGAGCGGGGGTCGTTTTCGTCGAGATCTCCGATTGCGCTGGGATCGGCCAGAGCCTCGATCCTACTCTCTTCAGACTTCACAACAGAAAAGCGCGACACGAGCTTTCGCAAGTCAGTATAACCGCACTTAGTACAAGACAGACTTTCAGGCGCATTGAAACCGTGTAGGAAGATGCTGAAAAACTGGTTGCAATTGTTGCAGCGATACTCGTATATGGGCATCCGTTCCCTCGCGAAGCCTGAATAGGCGAGTCTAGGTTCCAGAGGCAATTATAACTCAAAAAGCCGCCTCTGGCAACTTATTGAAACAAGCGAGCGAGCAAAATCTGGTGCAGGCTGGGTCAATCTGCTATAATGCTCGGTAGTTGAACAACGGTATCTTCTCCGAGTCCGCGGGCCTAAGGGCGTGGCTATGGTCACGCGGACCGTTTCGGGTAGGGAAGGAAACGACCCTGCCTCCCCGTGCTTGGAAAGGAGGAGATTGGCTAAGCGTTTGGACCAGCTACTTCCCAACGATGGCACGGGTAGCTGGTTTCAATTTGTGGCTGCACGTGCGTGGAAGCGATGGGGCTGAAGGCTATCTTCGATTCCGATATGCGACTACTTGTTGTCATCGTTCCTCTGCTCTTTGGCACTGTCGGCTGTCTTAGATCTTCCGAGGCGGGCAGGCCGCCGGAGAGGGTGTTGATGGTCGCGGCGGCGGCCGACTTGCAGCTTGCGTTTCGCGAGGTGGGAGGGGCTTTCGCTGAAAAAACGGGGCATAGGGTTACGTTCACTTTCGGATCGACCGGCAATCTGGCGAAGCAAATCGAGAACGGGGCACCTGTAGATGTTTTCGCGGCCGCAGACACCAGCTTTATTGATGGCCTAAAGATGAAGGGCCTCGTGGCTGCTGGAAGCGACAAAGTCTATGGGATCGGACGTCTTGTGCTGGCGAGCAATGGCTTCGGTATGAATGTGAAACGCCCCGAGGATCTGCTGCGTCCCGAAATAAAGAGAATAGCCATAGCCAATCCGGATCACGCACCTTACGGAAAGGCTGCCAAGGAGGTCCTCGTGCGTCTCGACATCTGGACCACGTTGCAGCCGAGAATAGTCTTCGGCGAGAACGTGCAGCAGGCATTGCAGTTCGTGCAGACGGGTAATGCCGAGGCCGGATTCGTCGCTTTGTCCATCGCCAACGTGCCGAATGTGGCGTTGATATATGTCGACGAAGGGCTGCACGCTCCTCTGCGACAGTCGATGGCCGTGATTCAGGGAACAAGGAATGAATCGGTGGCACGTGAGTTCGTCGCCTTCGTGGGCTCTGCAGAAGGACAGGGCCTTATGAGGAAGTACGGTTTTGGCCCACCAGAGGAGTAGCGATGGGTGAAATCGACCTCTTCCCACTATATCTTTCGCTAAAAGTGGCGTCGTTGGCGACGGTGCTGTCCTTTGTCATCGGCCTGGCGATAGCGTGGATACTCGCCAGACGCCAGTTCCCCGGGCGAGGGTTTTTGTCGACGATCGTGACCCTACCGATGGTGCTGCCGCCGACGGTGTTGGGGTATTATCTTCTCGTCGCCATTGGCCGGCAAAGCCCGATTGGCCGCTTCGTGGAAGGCGTTTTCGGCGTCACGCTGGTGTTCACCTGGGAGGCTGCCGTGCTGGCGTCATGCGTAGTATCCATTCCGTTGCTCGTCCGTTCGGCCCAGGCCGCGCTGGAAAACGTGGACGCCACGATCGAGAACGCGGCGAGGACGCTGGGGAGATCGGATCTCGCCGTGTTTGTTACCGTTACGCTGCCTCTGGCCTGGCGTGGAATTCTGGCGGGAACTGGCCTAGCCTTTGCGCGAGCACTCGGCGAGTTTGGCGCGACCCTGATGGTCGCGGGCAACATACCGGGCCAGACGCAGACGATGCCTATCGCCATTTACGATGCGGTCCAGTCGGGGAACGTGCTCCTTGCCAATGTGCTGGTGGGCATCGTGACCGTCGTGGCCATCGCGATGCTGCTGTTGCTGGATCGCACGGCGAGGCTGAAAGGATAATCTTGATCGAAGTCGACATAGATAAGAAGCTGAAGGATTTCCACCTGCGGGTTTCGTTTCGGGCGGGAAACGAGCTGGTGGCGCTCTTTGGCCCTTCCGGAGCCGGCAAGAGCCTGACCCTACAGTGCATCGCGGGACTAGCCCGACCCGACACGGGCCGGATCGTGATCAATGACAAGGTTGCGTTCGACTCCGACAAGAGGATAAGCCGCTCTCCCCAGGATCGGCGCGTCGGCTACGTCTTTCAGAACTACGCGTTGTTCCCTCATCTTAACGTCGAGGAGAACATCGCCTACGGGCTGCACGGTCTACGCCGTGGCGAGCGACCGGCCAGGGTTAGAGACATGATAGGTTTGATGCGCCTAGAAGGCCTTGGCAGCCATCGACCGTCTGAGCTTTCGGGTGGTCAGCAGCAACGTGTGGCGCTGGCGAGGGCTCTGGCCATCGAGCCGTCGATACTGCTGTTGGACGAGCCCTTTTCCGCCTTGGACAGCGCGATCAGGAGCAAGCTCCGCGCCGAGCTGCTTCAACTGCTTCGACCCCTCGGCGTCACGATCGTACTGGTCACTCATAACCTGGAGGAAGCGTACAGCTTGAGCGAGACGATGGTCGTCTATGACACTGGACGAGTGCTGCAGGTGGGCACACGTGATGAAGTTCTCTGCCGTCCGCGGACGCGAGCCGTGGCGAGATTCACCGGTGCCAAGAACATCTTCTCAGGCACCGTCGCCGTCTCCTCTGATACCGGGCTCGAGATCGAGGGCGATAGTTTCCGGGTGCTCGCACCCGCCTATCCATTTGAGGTTGGCCGGAAGGTTGATTTCTGCGTGCGACCCGAGCACATAATGCTGGTGCGAGCGGATCGTGCTTCACAAGGTCCGGTCAAGGAGAATCAGCTCGGGGGTCGGATAGTCCACGAGGTGGCCCGTGGCGCGAGCCATCTGTTGCTCTTCAAAGTGGATGGGTGGGACAACGGCCGACAATACGACTTGCACATCGAGGTTCCCGTGCACGTTTACCAGCGGCTTGACCTTGGCGAGCAAAAACGTTGGACGGTTTCGCTGAAGAAGTCGGCTATTCACGTGATGGCGGCGGAATCCTTCAGCTAAGCGCGCCCTCACCAAGCACTCCCTCACCCTAGCCCTCTCCCAGCCCCGATACATTCCTTGCGACGAGATGTATCGGGGCCAGAGGGAGAGGGGACAGCCGCCCCTATGAGTGCGTGCTGCAGTAGAAACAGGCCAGTCTATCGCGCCAGCGCATGGCTCTTGGCGAGGGAGGCGAGGATTGCTTCCAGGACGCCGCCGGCGATGGCGAGGGCTTTGTCGGACACGGTGAAGCAGTGGTCGCGAATGGCCCTCGGGTCCACGTCGCCGATCTTCATGCCGCTTGTCACGTCTACGTGGCCGTTGATCAGGCCGCGGAGAACGCCTTTGAAGGGCGCGATGACGGGCTGATCTTCGACCCAGGCGATCACATCGTCTTCGACGACGGTGTCGCCGATGGATCGCAAGGCCCTGACCATGCCGTCGCGCGGCGCGCGCAGCACGCGCTCGGTCGCGTAGCCACCCACCGGCCCGGGCACACCCGTATTCGGCTCCGCCTCACCCTGCCAGATCACGCGACCCAGGTTGTGGCCTCGGTTCGTCTCCACCACGGCGTGCGCATCCACGCCCGCGGTGAAGCCCGGCCCGAGCGCCACGACGATCGGCGCATCGGCGATGGTCGTGCCGACGTTCCGCTTGGCGATGATCGCGTCGACCACTACCCTTGGACGTAAAGCCTTCACGACGTTGGCCTGTGGATCGACCAAGACAGGTATCTTGCCCGTTCGGAGCACCTCCAGTGCTTGCGCGGCGCTTGTCGTCTTCGTGGCGGTGATCCCTTCGATCGATGCGTCGCCGTCGTAAATGGCCTCGGCAAAGGCGACGGTTCTGCGAACGACGGTGGGCTGTTGAATCTCCGTCATCATTAGCGGAAAGCCACAGCGGTAGAGGCGCACGGCGACGCCACTGGCCAGGTCGCCAGCGCCCTTGATAATTACGAGAACCTCAGAAAGCATTTGTCTCACCTTTTTGCCGCAATACCAACTGACTAATTGAGGCTTGGTCATAATTGGCTGGGAGGAATCTGGGGGTGCAGGCGTCTCGCCCGCGAGGGGCAGGCGAGACGCCTGCGCTCCCAGCGCTTTTGCGCGCCTAGTTAGATTAATGACCAAGCCTCAACTAACTAATTGGTTTGGCGTGGTGTTGCCCCCCCCCCCCCCGGGGCGGACAGAGGACGTCCGCCCCTACGCCTGCTTTAGCGCGTGGCGTCGGTCGTCGTGCAAATCGCCTGAAGCAACTCCTCATATTCCTCCCTGGTGTCAGCGTCTTTGGCGGCGAGGGATGACTGGATAGGCACGATCTGGACGGAACCCGCATGTTTCCGGATGAGATCCCTGCCGCCCTTGTCACCCGTGGAGGCCATAAGCTCCGGGAAAAGCGTCCTATCGAACAGCACCGGCGCGCCATTCTTGCCCTCGTACTGTGGGACCGCGATCAGGCAACGCGTGTCATAGTGCCGCCGGATGAGGGCGTTGATGATATCGGGGCCCACAAAAGGCTGATCACCCATCATTACGACGACACCATCGGCGTCTAGGCGTACGGCCCGCAATCCGGCAATCACCGACGTGCTCTGGCCCTGCGCAAAGCTGGGATTGTGCACGAGCTTTACGTTCAAGCCCTTGAGCTGATAGGCTACTTGGTCGGCTTGGTAGCCAAGAACCACGATCACCTCGTGTGCACTGGAGGCAAGAGCGTTTTCCACGACGTGGCGCACCAGGCTCTTGCCTTTGATGTGTAGCAGGAGCTTCGGGCAACCCATACGGATGGACTGGCCGGCAGCGAGAACGATGGCGGCGATTCTTGGCGAATTGCTTTGGGTTTGCGGTGTCATCATAGCGGCAAGGCGCCCTCACCCTAGCCCTCTCCCAGAGGGAGAGGGAATTGCAGCCTTCTCCCTGTGGGAGAATGGACTCTTTCCGCGACTTCCACTACCGGTGGATCGTACGCCGCCCGCCCGATAACCACGCGATCGGTGCCCGCGGCCAAAAGGAGGCCGGCGATGGCCCGGGCAACTGCCAGACTGGACGGGCCGTCGACCTTGTTGATCAGCGGCACGATGCGGGCGCGGTCGGGGGCTCCCTTGGCGAGGCCGAGCGGGTGGAGCAACACGCGCGCCACCACATCCACAGTCACGGGCTCTCCCATTTTCGCCGGGCCGATGGCACAGACTCGCTCGGGCCGATGAATCGTCTCCCGGCAGATGGGTTGGCCGACGACGTCGACGCCGACGATGGGAACGACGACATCCGCGCACGACGGTATCACGGGCTCGTGGTCTGCCGGAGCCTTGAACGGCTTGCAGGCCGCCCCGTCGGCCTCGACGATGACGAGGTCGAGGCCATCCAGCCGCGCGATCTCCGCCACCCACTCCTGCGGCACGCCTTTTAGCTTACCATCCGGCGTGATGCGGCTACCCACGCCGATGACGTGATAAGTGCGCAGCTTCTCGGCGATGGCATTGAGGGCGATGGCCAAATCCTCGGCGACGACGGTGGCCTCTGCCTCGTGAGGCTCAGGGGGCATGATGTGGGTGGTGGTGGTCACGACCACCCTTTTGCCGGCGTCGGCCAACTCCACCGCCAACCGGTACATCGACGTGGTCTTGCCACCGCCGCCGACCAGCGCGACGGTCCGCTCGCCTTCCCGTAAGATCGCCTCCGCAAGCCTCATCCCAATTCAACCATCACTTCTTGGAAATCGCGACAAGCAGCTTGCTCAGCGTCATAAGGCTTTGCAGGTTGTGCGCGGGCAGAAAGTAGTCCACGTGCGGCATCGCGGCCTTCATGCCGCTGCAAATAGGCTGGTAATGGGGACTGCCGGCCAGCGGGTTGAGCCATATTACCTTGTAGCTTCTGGCGCTAAGACGGCGCATCTCTCTGGCCAGTGTCTCACAATCGCCTCGGTCCCAGCCGTCGCTGATCAGAACCACCAGCGACTTCTTCCCGAGAATGCTCTTCGCAGCCCCTTCGTTGAAGGTCCTCAGGCAGTCCCCGATGGTCGTGCCTCCAGACCAGTCCGTTACGGCTAGCGCCACGCGCGCCAACGCCTCGTAGATGTGCCTGGTACGGAGCATGTTCGTGATGCGGCTAAGGCGCGTGCTGAAGACGAAAGTCTCGATGCCCTTGAGCTGGTTCTGCAGGGCGTAAATGAACTGGATGAGGAACTTGCTGTAGCAGTCCATCGAGCCGCTGACGTCGCAGAGCAAGACCAGCTTCGTCTTGGTGATCTTGCGCTTCTTATGGCGAAGCTCGATGATGTCGCCGGCGTACTTGATGTTGCAGCGCAAGGTGCGCCTGGGATCGACGGTGTGGCCATCGTGGTGCGGCTGATTGCGCCGACTCAATCTGGTGGCGAGCCTGGGGGCGAGCCTGGCGATGGCGGAGCGAATGGCCTTCAGGTCTTCGTCGTTGTAGGCGCTGAAGTCTTTGACGGCAAGCGTCTCGTCGGGACTCCAGCCTTTGATCGACTGCTCGTCCAGATCGTCGCTCTGCACATCGTCCGCCCAATCCTCGACGAAAAGCTCCAGGAGCTTCTCGATGGTCTCCGCCTGCGATTGCCCGTCGCCCTGTCCGGCGTTGGCCTCGCTATCGCCACAGCAGGAAGAAAGCAGCTCCTCCTCATCGGGTGGCTTCTGCCAGAAC
This sequence comes from Chloroflexota bacterium, assembly GCA_016210495.1. The sequence goes on along the minus strand of JACQUC010000199.1, from coordinate 13,995 downwards.
ATAGAGAAGGCTCGGTCGAAGATGGCGATGTCTTCGTAAGACGAGACGAGGTTCGCCCTCAGAGTAAGATGGAAAACCTCCTTGTTGCTGACGTCGACGAACTCCAGACTCCGGCAGGTGTCGATGACCTTGTTGAGGGTGACATCCAGCTTCAGTTGCTTGAGAAAACGGCAGAAGGTGAGCACCTGCCAGAGCATGTCTTTCGAGATGGTGGGTTTTGTGATCTCTGTGAAAAGTTCCTGCACCATGGTCTCAGCTCGACAAAGCCATTGTGATCTGCTGCCCGTGCGTGGTCGTCAGAACCGCGTCCAACTGCTTGCCCCGCATCCTCTCGACATCCTCGTTGTACTTGAAGATGCATCCCAGCGTTTCCTCTACAGTTTGTCTGTCGAGGGATTCCTTGGTCAGTGCCACGAGGGCGCTGGCCCAGTCCAGCGTCTCCGCGACACCGGGGCGCTTGTAGAAATCTAGCTGGCGCACCTCCTGCATGAATCGGCAGATCTGCGCCGTCAGGCGTTCGCCAAGCCTGGGGACTTTCGTCCTGATGATCTCGTACTCCCGCTCGAAGGTCGGGTAGGAAATCCACAGGTAGAGGCAGCGGCGCTTCAAGGCGTCGTGGATCTCGCGGGTTCGATTTGAGGTAAGGACGACAAAGGGTGTCTGCTTGGCCTTGAGGGTACCTATCTCCGGGATAGTGATCTGGAAATCCGAGAGCACTTCGAGCAAGAAAGCCTCAAACTCCTCGTCGGCCCGGTCGATCTCATCTATAAGGAGGATCGGCGCCGTCGCGGAATCGCTGGTGATCGCATCGAGCAGCGGGCGCTTGACGAGGAATTCCTCACCGAAAATGGCCTTTCCCACCTCGTCCTTCGATCCGTGGGTGGCCTCTTCCAGCTTTATCCGAAGTATCTGCTTCGGGTAGTTCCATTCGTAGAGCGCGTGGTTGGCGTCCAGGCCTTCATAGCACTGCAGCCGGATCAGGCGCGTGCGGAGCATCTGGGCCATAACCTTGGCGACCTCAGTCTTGCCGACACCTGCCTCGCCCTCGAGCAGTATGGGTTTCTTGAGAGCGTTGGCCAGAAAAACAGTGGTTGCCATCGCCCGGTCGGCGATGTACTTTTGCTTTGCCATAGCCTGTTGAATCTTCTCGATGGACCGTAACACCCTCTGCCACCTCTTTGCGAAATCGTGGGACAGCCGCCACCGAAATGACAGGCTGGCCAGTGCAATCACGTTTATCATAGCACTTGGCGCGGTTTAAGGCAATGGGTAAAGTAAGTAAAGTAGTAATCTTTTTTAGCAGTTACTCGACCCTCTCGATCTGCCGCGTTGCCGGCTGGGTGTTGCGCGGGGCGCGCGTGATGAGCTTGCCGTCGACGAAGATCGCCGCGATAGATATGTTTTCGCCGACCTGGATGGCGTCGGCGGGCGAGCTGCCCCAGGAGCTCACGGGAACTTCGAGCACGAGCAAGTCGGCATCGCGGCCTGGCTCGAGGATGCCGGTCGAGAGTCCGTAGGCTCGCGCGGTGTTGCCGGTGGCCATCGCCACAACCTGCTCCGGCGGCACGTCGGTCAGGCTGGAGATGAAGCTCATAGTTCGCGGGATGGCGATGGGCACGATGCCGATGCTGGAAGGTGTGTCGGAGCCGATCATGACGCGATGAAGCTGCCCGCGCTCGGCCGCCAGCGCGACGATGTCAACCGTGACGCGGGGGTTGCCGGAATAGCATACCTCGATGTAGTAGTCCGTGTCGACCACAATGCTGGCGATATCAGACCAGGGCGATGGCGTTGGGCCGCCGCTGAGATGGCAAACCACGTCGGGCTTTATCTTCTCCAGGAAATCCAGGCCGAGAGCGACCATGCCCGGCTTGCGGCGCCCGCCGCTGTGCAGGGGGATCTTCAGCCCGTGGCGACGGGCAGCGTCGACCATGGGCAGAAGCACCTCGATGTCCGGCATCTCGCCGGTGCCGACCTCCGCGACGGCGTGGACGCCGCTATCGGCCATCTCCCGGAAATCATCCTCGGCGAGTCCCTCCACCAGCCAGACGGCACCCGCGCGCACCTTCATTCCACCCGGCCGCAGCTTACGGTAAGTTCTGGCGGCAAGAATGGCCAGGGCCTTCACTCCCGCCGGATCGTCGGGCAGCTCCTCCATACGCATTTCGCCCACCGAGACGAGGGTAGTTACACCCCCGTTCAGCGTGCCGGCCATCCAACCGATGATGCTCTGGCGAGGGGTCCAGTCGCCGACCGAAGGATGACCGTGGGCATCGATGAGTCCGGGTATCAAAGTCATACCGCCGAGGTCCCACACCTCGTCGACGCGCGAAAGGTCGCATTCGGAACGCTTTCCGACGCGCTCGATCTTGCCGTCCGAGATGACAAGGGTATCAGCTTCGAGACGAGGATGGTATATGTCTCCGGTAAGGATTTCAGCGCAGTTAATCAAGGCAGAGCGAGTCAAGGGTACGTTACCTCCAGATAGATCTTCGCGGGGCTATTTGGGCGCAAGACGAGGCGCCAGCCCGACCGGCGCGGCAACTATTCAGTGCATTCGGTGCGGCCGAACGTTACAGTATTCTACTGGCTCGAGGTGGCATAATCAACCTTTCAAAGTTGGTTTGTGGACCTGGGAGGCGACCCTCACCCTAGCCCCCTACCAGAGGGAGAGAAGACGATCGGCGGGCGCTTCACGCCATCGAAATGGTACTGGGGGAGGGAGAAGTGGCCTGCGTTGCCATGGGACACGCTTTCTGCTATACTGAAATTCAGCAAATGTGAATGGAGGAGCACTGTGGCGCGGTCTCTGTTGAAGATGAATAGTCGCGGAACCGTTACAATTCCGAAAGAGGTGCGGCAGGGCCTCGGCGATGACACCTTGTTTGAAGTGGTGCGCCGTGACGACGGTGTCATCGAGCTGCGCCCTCAGGCGACAATCGACGCTTCTCAGCGGTGGTTCTGGACGGAGCGCTGGCAGCGGGCGGAGCGTGAGGCCGACGCGGATATCGCGGCCGGGAGATTCGAGGTCTTCGACGACGTCGAGAGATTCATCGCCGGGCTGAGCGACGACAGGGGCGACGACGGCCAGTGAAGTATGTCCAACTGGCCTCCTTCAGGGCCGACTTCAAGCGGCTGACCCCACGCGAGCGAGCGCTCTTCATCGAGGCCGTGCGGAAGATCAACGATGCCTTCGCACGGCGGGGGAACCGGCCGCTGCCGCATTGGCCCGCCGCGCTAAGGATCAAGCCCGTCGAGGGAGCGCTGGGGATCTGGGAGCTGACGTGGTCTTTCGCAGGTCCCGACGGGCGGGCGACGTTCGAGATCATCGATCTGGAAGGCGAGCCGGGAATTCGCTGGCGGCGAATCGGGGGGCACGAGGTATTCAGGGGGCCGTAGGAGTGCGGTGCCTCTTCCGTACAGCCCAAGCAGGGACTCGTGCTTGTGCGGAGATGGGATTCCTTTGGGGCACTGAACGTCGTTGCTTTTCAAATTGGGTACCCGGTCCGCGCTCGTTGGAAGGTCTTGCTTGGCCGGTCTTGGGAGTCATTCGCGGCCCCGAAGGGCTCGCGTCAGGCCTATTTCTGGCAGGGTTGCTGTTAGACGGCTTCCCGGTCGGGCTTTAGTCGGGATGACGCAGATCCAAGTGCGGTATCCTGCGCGCCAAAAGAGCGGGACACGTCCGCGGTGGGTTGTGCAGAGCCGCAATACACAATCAGTTGCGCCCCAAGGGGCAGACCTGAGCGGTCCTCAGGGCTCAGGGCTACTCGGTTGACTCGGTACGAAACAAGCGCATAATCGGCTGCACGGCCTAGCATATTGCTACTAAATGATCTCTCGGCACGACTGCCCGGGCCAACCAGGCCGTCGCTCGCGTACGCACCGATTTTGGCAATGACGACCTCAAGCTCCTGCCGCGCAAAACGGCCCAAGCGAGCGGCAAGGGGAAAGGAGACAAAAAGAATGAGAACCCGGGCGCTTGAAATATCGAACGAAGAACTGGGGGCACTGTGCCGCAAGTGGCGGATTAATCGACTGGCGCTCTTCGGCTCCGCGCTGAGCGATGAGCTGCGGCCGGACAGTGATGTCGACCTTCTGGTGGACTTCGAGCGTGGCGAGCGATGGTCTCTGATGGACCTCGTCCGTGCCGAAGAGGAGTTTGCCGTCCTGTTCGGGCGTCACGTGGATTTGGTGGACAGGAGCAGTCTTCAGCGAAGCCGCAACTGGATACGCCGCGAGGCGATCCTGGGGACGGCGGAGGTGATCTATGATGCATGATCCGTTGTCGGCCGTGCTCGACATGATCCAGGCTATCGAGACGGCAGAACAACTGTGCATCGGAGCGCTGTTACGTAGCAATTGTGAATGGATGCGCCCTGAATTGCGTGGTTAGGAAGCAGTTCGGCAGCACTGGCGTCGCGGCGCTAAAGCAACCGCTTTAGGCCGCTCGGCAGGAGATGTCGCCAGTTTGCGGCCTGAAGCGGCCCCTTGAGGGCCGTGATGCCCACCCTACCCTCCCCGCCGGGGACGTGAGCTGCGTCCAACGGCATTTGGTGTAAGTCAACTTCGGACAGGCGGGGCCGAGCAGCCGCAACACCTTCAGTACCTCACTACCTCACTGCGCCAGCCGACAAGTGTCACGGTTGATGGGTTGACGCCGAGCAGGCGAAGGGTATAATAGATACCAAGCAAATATGCTGATGTCTGTCCGTTTCTCACGCAGCCAGTGATTCGGGACGCCCCAAAAAAGGCCAGGGATGGTGTATGGAGCGGAGCAGTGAGTTCTTGCTGATGTGGGCGAAGACGGGCCGAGGTGGAAGCACCTTCCATCCGTTGCTGTGTCACGCCATAGACGTCGCCGCCGTGGCGCACGCGATGTGGCAGCAGGTGCTGTCTGCGGCGGCCCGGCGAAGGTTTGCGCAAGAACTGGGAATTGGAGCGGAGGACGCCGGGCGGTGGACCGCCTTTTGGGCCGGACTCCACGACATTGGAAAGGCCTCCCCGGCCTTCGCGCTGAAGGATCCGCAGGCACGAGCCAGGATTGCCAGCGCGGGTTACGCGTGCCCCTCATTTGTTCCGCAGGCCAGGCACGGCGTGGTGACTGCCCGCACGCTCCCCCCGATGCTGGCGGAACTCGGGATTGAGGAGCGTCTCGCCTCCCGGGTGTCTGTCGTGCTCGGCGGTCATCATGGGACTTTTCCCCGAAGCGGCGAGGTTTTGGACACGCCATCTCTTGCCGTGGGTGCCGCCAGGTGGGTTGCAGCACGCCGATCGGTGTTCGAGTGGCTGTCACGTCATCTACGAATAGGGGAAACCGCAAAGCCGCAGAATCTGGACAACGCGGGGGCTATGCTGTTAGCGGGTCTGGTTTCCATCGCAGACTGGATCGGCTCCGCGGAGGAGTACTTCCCGCACGCGATGGACGAGGGCGAGGCCTTCGGTGGATTCGAGGTGGCAGAGTACGCGGAGCGGTCTCAAGCAAGGGCTTTTATGGCGCTTCAAGAACTCGGCTGGCTCACTCCAACAGCGCCTCCAGTCAGCACATTCGAGTCGGTCTTCCCCGGTCTGGAACGGCGCCATTTGCAGGATGAAATTTCACGCCTGTCGATGGAGATTAGTGCCCCGTGTCTGGTAATCGTGGAAGCACCCATGGGCGAGGGCAAGACGGAAGCGGCGATGTATCTAGCTCACCATTGGGGCTGGTCGGGGGGCCGACGGGGCATGTATTTCGCATTGCCGACCCAGGCCACCAGCAACCAGATGTTCGGGCGCGTACGGGATTTCCTCGCCGCGCGCCACCCCGGCGAGACGGTCAATCTGCAACTGGCTCACGGCCAGGCGGCGCTCTCACGGGATTTTCAGCAGATCAGGGGACGAGAACACGGAGTCCTGCAACTGGGGGAGGTTCACGGCGAGGATAGCTACGACGGAGCGCCGGCGAACGTGGCTGCGGCAGAGTGGTTTGCGCAGCGCAAGCGTGCATTGTTGGCACCGTATGGCGTGGGGACCATCGACCAGGCACTGATGGCGGCGCTCCAGACGCGCCACGTTTTCGTGCGCCAGTTCGGCCTAGCGCATAAGACGATTATTGTCGATGAGGTTCACGCCTATGACACATATATGTCAGCACTGCTGGAGAGGCTGCTGGAGTGGTTGGCGGCTCTAGGGTCGTCGGTTATCCTGCTGTCCGCGACGCTGCCAGAGAAACGCCGGCGTGCGCTGATCGAGGCCTATACGCGGGGTCTCCCGGACGCAGCACGGATGGGTGACTGCCAGGACCCAGCGTACCCACGTGTGTCCTGGGCCACGCACGTGGGTGCGGGTGCGAGGCATGTGGAAGCGTCAGGACATCTTGCCAAGGCGGTTACGCTGAGTTGGCTGGATGCGCCCATTTCGGTTTCAACGCCGGCGACCTTCCCGCTCGGGAAGGTCCTACAAGCCGTGTTGGCTGACGGAGGCTGCGCCGTGGTGATCTGCGATACAGTGAGCAGGGCACAGCAGACCTACCTGGCATTGAGGCCATTCTTCACCGGCATTGGCGACGACGGCTGGCCAGAACTCGACCTGCTGCACGCTCGCTACACTGTCGAGCAGCGCTCTGAGCGGGAGATACGCACGATGGTCCGATTTGGGAAGCCCGACGGGTCGGTGGTAGGGGAGGACGGAAGGCGTCAGCCGGTACGGCGCCTAGGCCGGGCTGTGCTGGTCGCCACCCAGATTGTGGAGCAAAGCCTGGATCTGGACTTCGACCTGATGGCCAGCGACATCGCTCCGGTCGACCTGGTGCTGCAGCGACTGGGCCGATTGCATCGGCACGCACGTAGACGGCCAGCCGCGCTCGCGAATCCGCAACTCTGGCTGCTGGGTCCAGAATCAGTGGACTCCGATGTGCCGGTTTTTGGCCGTGGAATCGCGAAGGTGTACGACGAGCACATCCTGTTGCGGTCCTGGCTGGTGCTGAAGGATGCGCGTGAAATACGCGTGCCAGGTGATGTCGAGCGAATGGTGGAGGCGGTATACAGCAGCGATGCACGTTGCCCGCCGGACGTTGGCGAGGCCTTTCGCAGGCGATGGGACGAGACGCTTAAGCTGCTGGACGAACAGGCCTGTTCGGACCGGATCGAGGCTGCCGCGAGGTGGGTCAAGCGCCCCAACTACGACGGGGCGTTGTGGAGGTTAAGCGAGGAGCCACGCGAAGAGGATGCGCCCGACTTCCACCTTGCTCATCAGGCACTGACGAGATTGTCGGATCCAAGTGTCCAGGTTGTGTGCGTTTACGGACCGCGCGAGCATCCTCATTTGGACGAGGAGGGGTACGAAAGCCTGGACCTTGAGGCGGTGCCGCCACTTGCTGAAGCGAGACGGCTGCTTATGCGCTCCGTGTCTGTCTCCGACCGACGGGTCGTCTATTCTCTTTTGGCCGACAGCCCGCCGCAGGGCTGGCGCAGGAGCGCGCTGCTGCGCCACCATCGGCTGGTGGTGTTCGACGCCGGTGGGGCGGCGAGCGTCGGGGGGCATCGCTTGGTCCTGGACCAAGAGTTGGGGTTGGTTATCGATCCGGCAACGAAGGAGGAGGACTAGTGCCAAGATTCAATCTTATCGACGAGCCGTGGATACCTTGCCTGTTGGGTCGTGGCGGTATCTTGCGTGATCTGAGTCTGAGGGAGGCTCTGGTCAAGGCAGTGAACGTGCGGGAGGTTGTCGATCCCTCGCCGCCGGTTACAGCAGCGCTGCACCGATTCTTGCTCGCCATCGTCCACCGCAACTTCGGCCCGGGGAGCCGAAGGCAGTGGCGGGAAATGTGGAAGGCCGGCGCGTGGGACGAGGGCGTGCTGGCCGCGTACTTGGGGAGATGGTATCGTCGCTTCGACATCTTCGACGAAGAGCACCCTTTTTATCAGGTGAAGGGGCTGGACTTTCAGTACGAGGGGCCTGTGTCCAAGCTTGCGCCTGAGCTGGCGTCCGGCAACAACGCGACGTTGTTTGATCACTCCACCGATGCCGCGACTGAAGCGATTGCTCCGGCATGGGCTGCGCGCTGGCTGGTTGCACACCAGGCCTTCGCCATAGGCGGTCTGGTATCCCTGGAGAAGGGACAGAACCCGAAGCTGTTCAAGTCGGCGGACAACGGGCCGCTGGTGAAGGGCGCGGTGGTGATCGTCAAAGGAGACAACCTCTTTCGAACGTTAATGCTGAACCTCCACCATTTCAGCTCGGAGGACGAGGAGCCGTTTCCGTCGGAGCCGGACGACTGGCCTGCCTGGGAGCGCGAGGAGGAGACGCGCCCAGAGGACCGACAACCCCGTGGATATCTCGACCTGCTGACCTGGCAGAGCCGGCGGATACGCCTCCGACCGGAGGTTGAAGCGGATGGACGAGTGGTGGTGCGGCGGGTAGTAGTAATGAAGGGCAACCAGTTCCCGGAGGGCTTCATGAGGCACGGAAAGGAAACAATGCTAGGGTTCACGAAGAGGTCAAAGGCCAAGGAAAACGAGGATCCGTGGCCAGCCGTGAGCTTCCGCGAAGATCGTGCAATGTGGAGAGACAGCCTGGCGCTGTTTGAGTCCGTCGAGGAAAAGCGTGCGCGGCCGAAGATTCTCGATTGGCTGAATGATCTTGCAGCGGAAGGCATCGTGGAGCGTTCGCAGACCATGCCGATGGATTTGCTAGGTCTGGTAACAGACAGGGCCAAGGTGCTTCTGTGGCGCCACGAGCGGCTTCCCCTGCCGCTGGCATACCTGGAGAATAAGGAACTGCTTGAGTCGCTCCGGGTCGGACTGGAGGTAGCCGAGGGAAGCGCCCGGGCGCTGGAGAAAGGAATCTGGGTACTGGCCGCGCTCATAGCGGCGCCAGATTCCGACCGGGCTGGCGCCAGGCAGCCCAGGAGGGAGTCAGTGGAGCCGCTGTTCAAGTCCCTTGCGCCCGGGCGGCTGTACTGGCCAAGGCTCGAAGTGCCTTTCAGGAAGTTCCTGGTGGATCTGCCGAGCGACGTGGTGGCCGAAGAGGAATTGGTGGAGTACGGAAGGGAGAGGTTACCTGAGTGGGTCAGAAGCGTTCGGCAGGCTGCCGTGAGGAGCTTTGAGGAGGTAGCTGGTGGTCTCGACGGGTCGCCCCGGACGCTCAAGGCAGTAGCAGCGGCCGAGGGCGCCTTCCGCCGTGACCTATCCGCTGCGCTGAAGGACTATCTTAAGCAATAAGCAATAGGGGGTGACACATGCGTCCACCGACAGAGCACGAGAGGGCGTTCGTGGGTTTTCTGGTGGAGTTGGTCGAGAACGGGGACAGGGCAGCGCTGGCAGCGCTGCGCCGGGGGGTTGGGAAGCGGGTTGGGGAGATGGCGGAGCTCTACCCGTACGTGGTTCCCTGGGTACCCCAAGGCGCACGGGCGTGGGAAGAAGAGGCCTATTACCTCGTAGCGGCGCTGCTGGCGTGGCATCAAGGCAGTTGGCGTGGGGATGATGAGCATAAGCGGACGAATCTTGGGGCTTCCCTCGCTCGGCTGGCGGAAAAGGTTCAGAGAGGAAGCATCGAGAGGCGCTTCATCGCTCTTCTGAACTGCCACCGCGAGGATCTGCCGCAGCACCTGCGGCACGCCATTGGGCTCCTCAAATCGAAGGAGGTGCCCGTCGATTGGGCTCGATTGCTCTACGACGTAAAAGGGTGGGAATGGGAGGGCCGGCCGGTGCAGCGCGAATGGGCGCGGGCATTTTGGGGGAGCGCTTAGAATGTCTGGGCGCAATCGGGTCCTAGCGCCTAACGCTAGGGTCAAGTCGCGTCAATCAAGCAGATCTTGGAGAAATGGAGGGGAAGAAGATGTTTGTCGAGTTGCACATCTTGCAGAATTTCGCGCCATCTAACCTCAACCGGGACGACACTGGATCCCCGAAGGACTGTGAGTTCGGCGGTTATCGCCGCGCTCGTGTTTCCAGTCAGTGTCTGAAGCGGGCCATTCGGAGTCGTTTTTCTAGCGAGGGAGGACTGCAGCAGGGGGAGCTCGGAAAACGCACAAAGCGACTTGTGGATGAGCTGGTCAAGAGGCTGCAGGACAAGCGCAAGGACCCGGTCCAGGCGCGCCCGGTGGTCGAGACCGCGCTCAGGGGTCTCGGCCTGGGCCTCAACGACGATGGAAAGACGGAGTACCTACTATTCCTCGGCGAGGCGGAGATGAGAAGGGTGGCAGACGTCTGCGCCGAGTGTTGGGACACGCTCGTCGAAGCTGCCGCGGCCGCCGCGTCGGCGGCTGGCACTGGCCAGTCAGGGAGGGGGGCAGGAGCGAAGGATGCCAAGAAATCTGGGAAGGAAGCCGTTCCGGTGGAGGTCAAGAAGGCGCTCGAGACTGTCCTGGATGGCGGCCTAGCGGCAGACCTGGCGCTGTTCGGACGGATGGTAGCGGACCGCCCGGACAAGAACGTCGATGCCGCCTGCCAAGTCGCTCACGCGATCTCGACGAACAAGGTGAGCACGGAGTTTGACTTCTATACTGCCGTGGACGATCTTAAACCTGACGACATAGCCGGTGCGGACATGCTGGGCACGGTAGAGTTCAACTCGGCGTGCTTCTACCGGTACGCGAACATTGACGTAGAGCAGTTGAAGAATAATCTGGGCGGGGGCGAAGAACTGGCGCGCAAGACCATCGAAGCGTTCATCAGGGCCTCGGTGGTCGCAGTGCCAACCGGTAAGCAGAACAGCATGGCGGCGCAGAACCCGCCCTCATTCGTCATGGCCGTGGCGCGCGAGCGGGGGTTGTGGTCGTTAGCCAACGCCTTCGCTCGGCCCGTGAGGCCGGATGGCAGCGGCGATCTGGTGGAGAACTCCATTGCGGCGCTGGACGGCTACTGGGGAAGGCTTTGCACCATGTACGGGAATAACGGCATAGTCGGCCCATGGTATGTCTCGCTCGACGGTGCCAAGCTTAAGTGCGTCGGAGAGTGCGCCGGGAACGTCGATAAGCTGGTTGAGGGCGTGATGGTTGCGGTGAAGTTCGCCAAGGAGGCTCAGGCGTGAGCACGCTGCTTCTCCGTCTGGCGGGTCCGATGCAGTCCTGGGGCACGCAGAGCCGCTTTCGGATCCGCGACACGGGACTGGAGCCGTCGAAGAGCGGAGTGGTGGGACTTCTATGCGCGGCGCTGGGTCGAGCGCGAGCGGAGCCCGTGGACGACCTGGCGGCCTTGAGGATGGGGGTGCGAGTCGAACGGGAGGGGCTGATGAAAAGGGACTACCATACGGCGGGCGGCGCACATCGGCAGGGAGAGACTTACGGGGTATACAAGGCAAATGCCGCCGCCCCAGATACCGTGACGTCCGACCGCTACTACCTAGCCGACGCCGACTTCCTGGTGGGGCTGGAGAGCGGCGACGACGAATTGCTGGGGAAGCTGGACGCAGCGCTGGCGCGGCCGGTGTGGCAGACGTTCCTGGGACGCAAATCGCTCGTGCCGGGGGTGCCCGTGCACATTCCAGGGGGCCTACTGCTAGGCGTGGACCTGGAGAGCGCTCTGAAGGGGTGCGCGTGGCCTCGTATGGGCGAGACTCCACCCCCGACTGATCGTAGGCCGGCGCGTTTGCGCTTCGTGTGGGAGACCGACGACGCCGCAGGAGAGGAGGTGCGCCGGGACCAGCCCGTGGGCGCAGCCTTTCTACAGCGCTCATTCACTCTGCGGCACGTCAGGACCACCTTCGAGGAGCTAGGAGGCGTGGTACCTCTGAGGGAGGAGTGAAAGAATGTATCTCTCACGGCTGGTCCTGAATTTGAGGAGCAGGGCGGCGCGGCGGGACCTGGCGGATTGCCAGGCTATGCACCGAACCATCATGAGCGCCTTTCCGACGGTTGAGACAGGCGGGGCAGCTCGAGAGCGCTTTGGCGTGCTGTACCGGGCGGACACGAACCCGCGCACAGGCGGAGTCACGCTTCTCGTACAGTCCCGCGTGGTGCCGGAATGGTCACGCCTAGAGCCCGGGTATCTGGAGGACATGGGCGAGACGATGGATAACCCAACGTGTAAGTGTATCGACGAGAAGTACGCTTGCCTTCGGGCCGACATGGTCCTCGCGTTTCGCATAAGGGCAAACCCGACCCGTAAAGTCGACACGCGCAGCGGTGCGGACGGAGAGCGGCGCAACGGAAGGCGGGTTGAAGTGAGAGGGGAAACACCACAAATTGAATGGCTGCAAAGGAAGGGTGAGCTGTGCGGCTTCCGGTTGCTGAAGGTGCGCGCCAGCCCGAATGTCCCTGACGCTCGCGCCATCCCGGAGGGCTTGATCAGCGGATGGAGGGCGCATAAGGACAGCGACGAGGCGGCAGCCGCGGCAGCTCGTCTAACCTTCTCATCGGTGCTGTTCGATGGCGTTTTGAGAGTTGTGGACGCGGAGAGATTTCGTGGCGCGCTGGAGGGAGGAATAGGATCCGGAAAGGCATACGGGTTCGGGCTCTTGTCCATAGCGAGGGCGAGGGGGTGAGTAATGGACGATCTGCGCCTTCTACCGAAAGTTCGGGATAGCTGGAGCTACCTGTACACGGAGCACTGCCGCATCGACCAGGAGGACAAGGCGATAGCGCTGCACGACGCGAAGGGGACGGTTCCGGTGCCGTGCGCGTCGCTGTGCGTGCTGATGCTGGGCCCGGGCACGGCGATCACGCACGCGGCGATTCGGGCGCTGGCCGACAACGGGTGCCTGGTGATCTGGGCAGGCGAGGAGGGGGTGAGGTTCTATGCCCAGGGCATGGGCGAGACGCGGTCGGCGCGCAATTTACTGCACCAGGCGACGCTGTGGGCTGACAGGGAGGAGCACATGCAGGTTGTCAGGCGAATGTACGCGATGCGCTTCGACGAGTCGCTGGAAGACGGTTTGACGCTGCGGCAGATTCGTGGCAAAGAAGGGCTGCGAATGAGACGGGCGTATGCCGACGCGAGCAAGGCGAGCGGCGTTCCCTGGACGGGGAGGTCGTACGACAGGACGGCGTGGAGCGAGGCGGATCCGGTGAACCGGGCGCTTTCGGCCGCGAATAGCTGCCTGTACGCGATCTGCCACGCGGCCATCGTGTCGTGCGGCTACTCGCCGGCGCTGGGCTTCATCCACACGGGGAAGATGCTGTCATTTGTGTACGACATCGCCGACCTGTACAAGACCGAGATGACGATTCCGGTGGCGTTTCAAACCGTGGCGAGCGGGGCGCTGGAGCTGGAGCGGACGATTAGGCAGAGGTGCCGAGACACGTTCCGGAAGCAGCGCCTGTTGCAGCGAATCATCCCCGACATAGAAAAGGTACTGGGGGTGGACGAGGGGGGCCCGAACCTGGACAAACTGCTGGACCTGGAGGCGGCGTTCCCCGGTGGGCTGTGGGATCCCGACGGGAACGTGGAGGGCGGGGTCAATTTCGGCGAGCCGCTGTTCGAGGGCGTTTAGATGGTAGTGATAATACTGGAGAAGGTGCCGAAACGGCTGCGCGGCGAGCTGACGCGATGGCTGCTGGAGTTGAAGGCCGGGGTGTTTGTGGGAGACGTTTCGGCGATGGTGCGGGACCGGCTGTGGGAAAAGGCGTGTCGCGAAAGGGGTGAAGGAGGTGCGATACTGGTGCACAACACTGACAACGAGCAGGGATTTGCACTGAGGATGCACGGCGACACGGGTCGTCTGGTGGAGGACTTCGAGGGTCTATCGCTCGTGAGGTTACCTCCTCAGGGCTGAGGGCGAATTTTCAGTATCTTCCCCACGCGCGTGGGGGTGAACCGGGGGGGCAGGAATATAAGGTACACATTGGTTGATCTTCCCCACGCGCGTGGGGGTGAACCGACACGGTTACTAAGGACCCTGCCCTGATGGCCATCTTCCCCACGCGCGTGGGGGTGAACCGGACATCCCGAAGGCGGCGGGGTTCCGCTGGAACATCTTCCCCACGCGCGTGGGGGTGAACCGCCTCCTATCCCATCAATATTGTAATTGCCAGAATCTTCCCCACGCGCGTGGGGGTGAACCGCCCACCTTGCTCAAGCG